>CADCQZ010000146.1 GCA_902803675.1 uncultured Eubacteriales bacterium | reverse complement strand
GGCAAAAACGTGATCACCAAGCTCAACGAAGGCCGCGTCCTTACCGTGACCGGCGAGACCCCCGAATGGTACCAGGCCATCGACTCCGTGACCGGCAAGACCGGTTTCGTGAGCAAGGCGTATGTGACAAAGTGAACTCCCTTAACATAAAGAGCCCCGAAAAGGGGCTTTTTCTGTTGAGGGCGTGCGGGTGGGTACCCGGCACCCCCGGGTCATTTCCCCACGCAGAAGGTGGAGAACACCTCATCCAGCAGCTTTTCGTCCACCCGTTCGCCGGTGATGCGCCCCAGGGCGTCCAGGGCCTGGCGCAGATAAACGCAGGCTGCGTCCAGCGTCTGCCCCGCCTTCAGCTCCGCGGCAAAATGCGCGAGGGCTTCCGCCGCCTCCCGGGCCAGGGCGATGTGGCGGTGGCTCACCAGGATCTCCCCGCCGCTCAGGCGGGTGTGCTCCCCGATGGCTTCCCGAAGTTCCCCCAGCCCCTCGCCCGTCCGGGCCGATACCCGGAACACGTTCTCTCCCTCCGGTACGGGGCACCGGGGCGGCAGGTCCCGCTTGTTCATGACGATCAGCCGGGGCCTGTTTTCCGTTTCCCGGATGAGCCGGGCCACGGCGGGATCCTCCGGCGCGGACAGGTCCGCCACGATGAGGACCAGGTCCGCCTTCCCGGCGGCGTCCCGCGCCCTTTGGATGCCCAGGAGCTCCACGGCCTCGCTGGTCTCACGCATGCCCGCCGTGTCCCACAGGGTGACCTTCACCCCGTTCAAAAAGAAGGCCGCGGTGACGATGTCCCGGGTGGTGCCCGGGATGTCCGTCACGATGGCCCGGTCCTGTCCGGACAGGGCGTTCATCAGGCTGGACTTGCCCGCGTTGACCGGCCCCAAGATGGCCACGGTGAGGCCCTGGTCCATCAGGCCCGCGGCCCGCTCGTCGCATGAGCGCTCCAGGTCCTCCCTGAGGGCCTCCGCGTCATGGGAAAGGCTGCCGCAGGCTTCCTCCTCATCCACCTCGTCCGGGTAATCCAGCGCCGCTTCCACTCCGGCCAGCAGCCGGAGCACCCGATCCATGGCCCCTTCCACGAAGCTGTTCACCCCGCCCCTGAGCTGCCTCAATGCGCTGCGGGCGGCCTGGCCGCTCTCGGCGGAAATGAGGCGCATCACTGCTTCCGCCCGGCTCAGGTCGATGCGCCCGTTCAGGAAGGCGCGCTTGGTGAATTCTCCCGGCTCCGCGGGGCGCACCCCGATCGCGGCGAGGGCCCGGAGCAGCTCCGCGCTGGCGTACGCGCCGCCGTGGAGATGGAATTCCGCCACGTCCTCCCGGGTATAGGTCCTGGGGGCGCGCATCATGACCGCCATGCACTCGTCGATCATCGCGCCCTCCTGATCCAGGGCGCGGCCGTACATCATCTTCCTGTCCTCATAGGGCGGCCGGCCGGAGAACAGCCTTTGAAGCGCGGTTTCGGCCCCGGGGCCGCTGACCCTCACCACCGCGATGCCGCCCATGCCGGGGGCCGTGGCCAGGGCCGCTATCGTGTCACTCATGGCGCACCTCGTCTTTCTTTTCGGTCTGATCGTCGCGCCTGAAGCGTTCCGCCAGCTTCTCCATCACCGGGATGGCGTCCCGGGTCAGGGAAGCGATGTCCTTATCCTGCTCCCGGAAGAGCACGCCCACGGTCTTCCCGGCGGAGAACGTGAGGCGCCTGTCCGTTTCGTTCATGGCCAGGTACCATTTTTCCGGATCGTCGCAGATCTCCAGCTGCATGGTGAGCAGCCCCCTGGTGCCGCTGACCCGGGATATGCCCAGGGAAGAGCACACGGCCTTCAGATGGGCCACGTTCACCAGATTGACCACGCTGTCCGGCACGTTGCCGTACCGGTCGATCATCTCGTCCAGCAGGTCCTCCCGGTCCTCCCGCCCGGTGATGGCGGCGATCTTCCGGAAGATCTCCATGCGCTGATGCTCGCCGGATACGTAGTCCGCCGGCAGGAAGGCGTCCATCTTCAGCTCCATCCGGGTGGCCACGCGCCTTGCGGCTGTGCTGCCCGGCATGAGCTCGGACACCGCGTCCTGGATCATCTTGCAGTACAGGTCGTAGCCCACCGCCGCCACATTGCCGCTCTGCTCCGGGCCGAAGATATTGCCCGAGCCCCGGATCTCCAGGTCCCGCATGGCGATGCGGAAGCCGGAGCCGAAAGCGGTGAAATCCCGGATGGCGTCCAGGCGCTTTTCGGCGGTCTCGCTCAGGCTCTTGTCCGGCCGGACGGTGAAATAGGCGAAGGCTGTGCGGCTCGAGCGCCCCACCCGGCCCCGCAGCTGGTACAGCTGGCTCAGGCCGAAGCGGTCCGCCTCGTAGACCACCAGGGTGTTGGCCCGGGGCACGTCCAGGCCGTTCTCGATGATGGTGGAGCACAGCAGCACGTCCAGTTCCCCGTCGTAGAAATCCATCATCACGTTCTCAAGGCGCTTTTCCTCCATCTGCCCGTGGGCCACCCCGATCCGGGCCTCCGGCAGCAGGGTGCGGAGCCTGTCGGCGAAGCGCTCGATGGACTCCACCCGGTTGTACAGGAAATAGGCCTGGCCGCCCCTTGCGATCTCCCGGGCCAGGGCGTCCCGGATCACGCTGTCGGAATACTCCATCACGTAGGTCTGCACCGGGAAGCGCTCCTCGGGCGGCGTGGACAGGACGCTCATGTCCCGCACCCCGATCATGGACATGTGGAGCGTGCGGGGGATGGGGGTGGCGCTCAGGGTGAGCACGTCCACCTCGGTCTTGTAATCCTTGATCTTTTCCTTGTGGCTCACGCCGAAGCGCTGCTCCTCGTCCACGATCAGCAGCCCCAGGTCCTTGAAGACCACGTCCTTGCCCAGCAGGCGGTGGGTGCCCACCACGATGTCCACGTCCCCGTTCTTCAGGGCATTGAGGACGCGCTTGGACTCGGCCGCGGTCCTGAATCGGCTCAGGGACTCCACGCGGACGGGAAAATCCTTGAACCGGTTCTGCACCGTGTAGAAATGCTGCTGGCACAGCACGGTGGTGGGGCACAAAAGCGCCGCCTGTTTGCCGGACATCACGCACTTGAACGCCGCTCTCAGGGCCACCTCGGTCTTGCCGAAGCCCACGTCCCCGCACAGGAGCCGGTCCATGTTGACGGGCTTTTCCATGTCCTCCTTGATCTCCGCCACGGCCTGTTCCTGGTCCGCGGTCAGCTCGTGGGGGAACGCGTCCTCGAACTCCGCCTGCCAGGGGGTGTCCTTCTGGAAGGCGTAGCCCGGCGCCGCCTGCCGGCGGGCGTAGAGCTGCACCAGGTCGAAGGCCAGCTGTTTGAGCCCGGCCCGGACCTTCTTCTGGGTCTTGAGCCATTTGGTGGAGTTGAGGCTGTCCAGCTGGGGGGCTTCCTCGCTGTCGCCGGACAGGTATTTCTGCACCCGCTCGAACTGGTCGATGGGCACATAGAGCCGGTCGGTGCCCTGGTAGCGGATGTAAAAATAATCCCGCCACACACCGTCGCTCTGGAGGCGCACGGTGCCTTCGAACACGCCGATGCCGAAGTTCTCATGGACCACATAGTCCCCTTCGGTCAGGTCGGTAAAGGCCTCCAGCTTGCGGGTGAGGGTCTTGCGGGCGGTCTTTTTGCGGCCGGAAGAGGTGCCGGTGCCCGCGCCGAACATGTCCCCGCCCGTCAGGAAGAGGGTGTCTTCCCCGAAGGAGAAGCCCTGGCTCAGGTTCCAGGGGAGGATGTCGTCCTCCGTGATCTCGATATTGAAGGGGCTCAGGGCGTTCCGGATCCGGTCCCGCCGGCTCCCGCCCGCAGCGCAGAACCACACCCGGGCGCCCCGCTGACGGTACGCCCGGATATCCCGCGTGAGCTCGTCCATGCGGCCGTAATACTTCGGCGCGTTCCTGCCCGCGAACCCGATCAGGGTCTTGGGCGCGAAGCCGCCCAGCCCCCGGAGCAGGCCCTCCAGGAGGATGGCCGGCCGCTGATCCAGCGCTTTTTTGACCTCGCCGCAGGTGAACTGGGCGCCCTGCCACTCCGGCAGCGCGTCGCCCCGGTCCAGCGAGGACTTCAGGTCCTCCATGAAGCCGTTCTCCCGGTCCTGCCAGCGCTCGGTGATGCGCTGGCTCTCGTCCAGCAGGATCACGGGATCGGTCCTGAACTGCTCCCAGATGAAGGCGCGCTCCTGCCCCGCGAAGGCGGCCCATTTGCCCGCGTCCCCGGGATAGACCCCCGTCTCCTCAAAAGTGCGGCACCGCTCCAGCTCCTGGAAAATGCCCCAGGAAGCGGGGTTCTCCTCCGGCCGCGCTTCCTTGCGGCGGTCGAAGGCGGCCCGGACTTTCTTCGTCATCTCCCGGGCGGCGTCCCCGGGCAGCAGGAAGGGGAAGGCAGGGTACACCGTCACCTCGCTCAGGTTTTTTTCAAGGCTCCGCTGGCTGAGGGGATCGAAGGTGCGTATCAGGTCCAGCTCATCGTCGAAAAACTCCAGCCGGAGCGGGGACCCGCCCTCGCCGGGGAACACGTCCAGGATATCGCCCCTCTGGGCGAACTGCCCGGGGCCCTCGGCCATGGGCGCCCGCTCATAGCCCATCCGGATCAGGGCGTCCAGCACCGCTTTGAGCTCGTATCGGTCCCCCGAACGGAACGAAAGGGCGTGGGATGAAAAAGCGTCCCGGGGCCACAGGGGTGCCATGACGGCGTCGGCGGCGCACACCAGCACGCGGCAGCGGCCCTCCCGCATCTCACGGAGCACGCGCAGCGTGTCCGTCAGGCCCTCCCGGCCGGCGGTGCCGCGAAGGAACAGCTGCTCCCGCGCGGTGAGCAGCCCGCAGCGCTCCTCCTCTCCCAGGATGGCGGAGATGTCCCCCTGCAGGCGCTGGGCCCGCGCGGCGGAGGAGGTGATCAAAAGCACGCACCGGTCCTCATCCAGGGCCGCCAGGGCCGTGAGGAGAGCGCGCTGTCCGTCGCAGGTATCATAGACCGCCGCCCGGCGGCCGTTTTTCACGCAGTCCAGAAAGTCCCGTATCGCCGGGACCGGCCGGACCGTCTCCAGGAATGCCCGGCTGTTCATGCCTTATCCTCCGGATGACGCACATTGAAGCGGTTCATCACCAGGTCGATGGGGTGGGACGCGAAGAACAGCGCCGCGTCCGCCGCGCGCAGGAAGGTGTCATACATGATCTTGCGCTCTTCCTCCGTGTGATAGGAGGACAGCACCCAGTCCTTCAGGTCCCATTCCGGGGGCTGGGCGCCCACGCCGACGCGCACCCGGGGGAAGCGGTCGCTCCCGGACAGATAGAGGATGTTGCGCATACCGTTGTGGGTGCCGGCGCTGCCCCCGGCGCGGATCCTCATTTGGCCCAGCTTCAGGTCGATATCGTCCAGGATGATCAGGGTGTCCTCCGGCGGCACTTTGTACCACTGCATCAGCGCCACCACCGCCTCGCCGGACAGGTTCATGAAGGTCTGGGGCAGGGCCAGGGCCACCTTGTTCCCGTCGACGGCGCCCTCGCCCACCAGCGCCTTGCAGCGGATCTTTTTGATGGGGATGCCGGCCTTTTCCGACAGGATGCTCATCACATCGAACCCCGCGTTGTGCCTGGAGTGCTCATATTCCCTGCCCGGATTGCCCAGGCCGACGATCAGCTTCATCTTCAAAAAACTCCTTTAAGCTTATCTTTGAGACGCCTTAAAGCCTCCGGAAGTCTTTCCGGCGGCACGCGGCTATTATACACGAGCGGGGCGGGGTTGAAAAGGGGGGCGGGGCGGACCGAATTTGCGTCCGGCGCCGTTTTTGCCCTTGTTTTCGGCCCTGATTGGGTGTACAATACGCACAGCACAAAATTTTATTTGAAGGGAGCATACCGTTATGAAGAAATTCCTGTGCGTTCTGTTCACCCTGACCATGCTGATGGGCCTTGTGGGCACCGCGTTCGCGGACGGCGGCGTCCTGGTGATCTATTCCCCCAACAGCGACACCGAAGTGGATAACATCATCCCCGCCTTCGAAGCGGCTACCGGCATCCGCGTGGAGCTTTTGTCCATGGGCACCGGCGAGTGCGTCACCCGTATCGACTCCGAGAAGGACAACCCCCAGGCGGACGTCATGTGGGGCGGCATGAACTACGGCGTGTATGTGCAGCACCCCGACCTGTGGGAAGAATACACCTCCCCCAATGAAGAGCTGATCGACGAAGGCTACCGGCAGGGCGCCGTCAAGGCGTACTCCAACTCCAACCTGTCCGGCTCCGGCGCCCTGATCGTCAACAAGACCCTGGCCGCCGAGCTGGGCATCGAGATCAAGGGCTACAAGGATCTGCTCAACCCCGCCCTGAAGGGCAAGATCGCTTCCGGCGACCCCACCAAGTCCTCCTCCGCCTGGGCCGAGCTGACCAACATGCTGCTGGTCATGGGCGACGAGCCCTACGACGAGAAGGCCTGGGATTTCGTCAAGGAATTCGTGGCCAACCTGGACGGCATCCAGCTGGACAGCTCCTCCGCCATCTACAAGGGCGTGGCTGACGGCGAATACGTGGTGGGCGTGAGCTACGAGGATCCCTGCATCCAGATGCTGGCCTCCGGCGCCGACGTGTACGTGGTCTATCCCGAAGAGGGCACCGTGTGGCTGCCCGCCGCCACCGCCATCGTGAAGGGCGCTCCCCATCTGGAGGAAGCCAAGGCGTTCATCGACTTCCAGCAGTCCATCGAGGGCCAGAGCATCTACGCCAACCTGACCACCCGCGCGGTCAACTCCTCCCTGCCCCTGGGCAACGAGTTCATGAAGCCCTTCAGCGAGATCAACGTGGTGTACGAGGACATCCCCTTCTGCGCGGAGCACAAGACCGAGTGGCAGGCCCGCTACGCCGAGATCCGCGATCACTAAAACAGAAGTGAAAATCCCCACAGGCCCGTATGCCGCCTGAATGCCCGCGGGCTTTAAGACAGGCACGGGCCGGGAAGGATCGGGCTGGCCCGGCGGCCAGCCCGATCTTTTGATGAAATAACGGGAGGAACTGCCCATGAGCGTCAATATCCATATCAAAAACGCCGTCAAGAAATACGGGAACAATACCGTCATCCCCGACCTGAGCGTGGAGATCCGCGAAGGGGAGTTCTTCACCCTGCTGGGGCCTTCCGGCTGCGGCAAGACCACCCTTCTGAGGATGATCGCCGGGTTCAACTCCATCGAGGGCGGCGATATCTTTTTCAACGAGAAGCGCATCAACGACCTGGACCCCGCCAAGCGCAATATCGGCATGGTGTTCCAGAACTACGCGATCTTCCCCCACCTGTCCGTGCGCAACAACGTGGCCTTCGGCCTCAAGGAGCGCCGCCTGCCCAAGGCCCAGATCCAGACGGAGACGGACCGGTTCATGAAGCTGATGCACATCGACGAGTACGCCGACCGGATGCCCGACCGGCTCTCGGGCGGCCAGCAGCAGCGCGTGGCTCTGGCCCGCGCCCTGGTGATCCAGCCGGACGTGCTTCTGATGGACGAGCCCCTGAGCAACCTGGACGCCAAGCTGCGCGTGGAGATGCGCGCGGTCATCAAGGAGATCCAGAACTCCGTGGGCATCACCACCGTGTACGTGACCCACGACCAGGAGGAAGCCATGGCCGTGTCCGACCGGATCGCCGTGATGAACCTGGGCGTGATCCAGCAGATCGGCACGCCCAAGGACCTGTACCAGCGGCCGGCCAACCTGTTCGTGGCCTCCTTCATCGGCCGCACCAACATCCTGGACGGCGCCCTGAAGATCAAAAACGGCACGCCGGAGCTGGAGTTCATCGGCGGGTACAGCGTGCCCATGACCAATATCCGCCCCGAGTGTCAGAAGGACATGCCGGTCAAGATCTGCGTGCGGCCCGAGGAACTGGTGATCACCGACGATAACGAGGGCCTGACCGCCCGCATCGACGACAGCGTGTTCCTGGGGCTGAACACCCACTATTTCGTGACCCTGAGCGACGGCACCAAGGCCGAGATCGTGCAGGAATCCATGATCGACAGCATCCTGCCCAAGGGCGAAACGGTGCGCCTGACGGTCAAGAAGGACAAGATCAACGTGCTCACCGGGGACGGGGCGGCCAATATCCTCAAGGGCGTGAAGAACGACTGTACGGGGGGCTGAGCATGGAGACGAAGAAAAAGAGATGGGACGTATGGGCCCTTCTGTCCCTGCTGATCCTGGCGGTGTACGCCCTGTTCCTGCTCTATCCTTTGTTCCGGCTTCTGATCGAGAGCGTGTCCAAGGACGGGAAGCTCACGGGCGACTATTTCGCCAAGTTCTTTTCCAACGGCTACTACGGCACCACGCTGCTCCACTCCTTCGAGCTGAGCATCTGCGCCACCCTGGTGAGCCTGGTGCTGGGCGTGCCCCTGGCGTATCTGTACAACCTGTATGAGATCAAGGGGCGCAACCTGATACAGATCATCATCATCCTGTGCTGCATGTCGGCCCCCTTCATCGGCGCCTACGCCTGGGTGCAGTTGAGGGGCAACAACGGCATCATCACCCAGCTGATCGCCAGCATCATCGGCTACCGGCCCCCGTCCATCTACGGGTTCCGGGGCATCGTGATCGTGCTGAGCCTGCAGCTGTATCCCCTGGTGTTCATGCTGGTGTCCGGCGCCCTCAAAAACGTGGACTCCAGCCTCCTGGAAGCGGCGCAGAACATGGGCGTGGGCGGGGCGCGGCGCTTCCTCAAAGTGGTCATCCCCCTGTGCATGCCCACCATCCTGGCGGCGGCGCTGCTGGTGTTCATGCGGGCCTTCGCCGATTACGGCACGCCCCTTCTGATCGGCCGCGGCTACCAGACCTTCCCTGTCATCATCTACAACGAGTATTTCGGCGAGACCGGCACGGACCATAACTTCGCCGCCGCCGTCAGCGTGATCGCCATCCTGATCACCGCGGTGATCTTCCTGTTCCAGAAATGGGCGTCCAACCGCTTCGCCTTCAACATGAACGCCCTGCACCCCATCATCCGCAAGAAGGCCAAAGGCATCAAGAACATCCTGATCCACGCCTACACCTACGTGATCGTGTTCCTGGCGTTCATGCCCCAGCTCTACGTCATGTACTGCTCCTTCAGGAACACCAGCGGCAAGATCTTCACCAAGGGCTTCGGCTTCATGAGCTATGACAAGATCGCCCGGGACCTGCCCCTGGAGATCCGCAACACGTTCCTCATCGGCCTGCTGGCCCTGGCCGCGGTGGTGCTGCTGGCCATCCTCATCGCCTACCTGGTGGTGCGGCGCCGCAGCAGGCTTAATGACGTGATCGACACGGCGTCCATGATCCCCTACATCATCCCCGGCTCCGTGGTGGGCATCGCCCTGGTGGTGGCCTTCAACAAGCAGCCCCTGGTGCTCACGGGCACCATGTTCATCATGATCGTGGCCCTGTGCATCCGCCGTATCCCCTACACCATCCGGTCCTCCGTGGCGGTGCTGCAGCAGATCCCCATCACCGTGGAGGAGGCGGCCATCTCCCTGGGCTGCTCCAAGATGAAGGCCTTCTTCAAGGCCACCGTGCCCATGATGCGCAACGGCATCCTCTCCGGCGCCATCCTGAGCTGGGTCACCATCATCACCGAGCTGAGTACAGGCGTCATCCTGTACAACCGCAACACCATCACCCTCACCCTGGCCATCTACGCCCAGGTCACCCGGGGCTCCGACGGGCCCGCCGCCGCCCTGGCCACCATCCTGAACGTGCTGACCATCACCTCCATGCTCATCTTCATGAAGGTGAGCAAGAACAAGGACATCACCTTCTGACGACTTCAGATCCCGAAAGGAGTGACCTCCCCTGATCATCGCTATCGGCAACGACCATACCGCGCTGGAGTACAAGCGCGCGGTGAAAAAACACATCGAGGATACCTACGGGTATAAAGTGATCGACCTGGGCACCGATTCCACCGAGAGCTTCGACTATCCCATCGCCGGCGAGGCCGTGGCCAACTGCGTGGCCGGCGGCCGGGCGGACCTGGGCATCGTGATCTGCGGCACGGGCATCGGCATCTCGCTGGCGGCCAACAAGGTGCGGGGCATCCGCTGCGCCGTGTGCTCCGAGCCCTATTCCGCCGAGCTGTCCCGCCGGCACAACAACAGCAACATGCTGGCCTTCGGCGCCCGCGTGGTGGGCATCGAGCTGGCCAAGATGATCGTGGACGCCTGGCTGAAGGCTTCCTTTGAGGGTGGGAGGCATCAGCGGCGCGTGGACATGATCATGGCCATCGAGGCAAAGCAGCACGCGTAAAAAAGATATGATGCCAAGCAAAAGCCGTCCCGGAGCATTGTTCGGGACGGCTTTTTGCTGACGCTGGGCCGCGATCTGCTTAATGATT
>CADCQZ010000145.1 GCA_902803675.1 uncultured Eubacteriales bacterium | reverse complement strand
GTGAGAAGGACCAGAGACGGCATGAAGGCCCTGGCCCTCTCCGCGATGTACCTGTTCAATCCCCTGACGGTGCTGGTGGGATCCGCCTGGGGGCAGTGCGACTCGGTGATGGCCCTGTTCCTCGTGCTCACGGTGATCTTCGCCATTTCCGGCCGCTGGCGTCTGGCGCTGCCGTCCTACGCCGCGGCGGTGATGCTCAAGCCCCAGGCGCTCCTGTTCGGGCCCCTGGGCCTGCTGGCCCTGGTGATGGCCTGGATCGATGCCCTGCGCAGGAGGCGGGCCGGGGAAAAGGATATCCTCAAAAAGGAGATCCTGCCGGGCCTGGGCCTGATGCTCGGGGTGTTCCTGCTTGTGATCCTGCCCTTCGCCGCGGGCCGGGGCGGGATCAAATGGGTGTTCGATCTGTACGGGAGCACCATGGGCTCCTACAGCTACGCGACGGTCAACAGCTGCAACCTGTATTTTCTCCTGGGGCTCAACTGGGCCGGCACCGACACGGTGCTGGGCTGGGGCGCTTCCGCGGCGGCCGCCGCGCTCATCCTGCTGCCCATGGCCTGGGTGTTCTATACCGCGAACGGCCGTCAGGGCAAGGCCGCGGCGGCGAGCCTGGGGCTGGCCCCCCTGATGGTCTTCCTGATCCTGAGACTCGCGGGCCTGGACACCTGCGGCTATGTGGGAGCGGTGATCATCGCCGTGGCTCTTTTGGCCGCGGGCGCTTTCCTGTCCATGTCCGGCTCCCTCAGGCACCTGCCGCTGTGCGGAGCGACGAGCCTTTTGATGATCTTCGCCGGCGGCGCGATGATGCACGAGAGATACCTGTTCCCGGCGGCCGCGCTGCTGCTTCTGGCCTATATCCATGAAAAAGACAAGCGGATCCTGCTGCTCCTGATCACGGTGACGGCGGCCGGCGTGCTCAACTGCGGCGCCGTGCTGGACCGGAACATCCGCATCGGCGGCAGCGCGGCCCATCTGACGGCGCCCCTGTTCGGCATCGTGAGCGACATGGGCGTGTGCGAGTACCTGAGCTCGGCGCTGACCGTACTGAGCGCCGCGGCGCTGACGGCCCTGGCGGGCGAGCGCTGCCTGTGCCCGGAGAGGCTCATGACCTTAAAGGCGGAGGGAGCCGACCGGCAGGACGCCGTGCCGCCGGAGGAGCGTTGGCGCGCCAGGGCCGCGGGCGCGGACGCGGTGGGGAAGGGCTTCTTCACCCCGCGCGATGCCCTGATCGTATCGATCGTCAGCGTGCTGTTCGCGGTTTTGACCTTTACGAATCTCGGATCGACAAAAGCGCCCCAGCGGGGCTTCTCCTTCCTGGAGGAGGGCGAAACGGCGGTGATGGACCTGGGAGAGGAAAAGGATTTCCGCCTGCTCTACTACCAGGGCATCCATTACGCCAATTCCTCCTTCACCGTGGAGACGGCGGGGGATGACGGGCAGTTCGGCGAGATATCCTCCGCCCCGGTCAACTACGGCGACTGCTTCAAGTGGAGCTATGTGAAGGAGCCCGGGAAGGGCGATACACCGACGGAGTTCACCGGCCGCTATATCCGCGTCACGGCGGACGCCCCGGGGGTCACCCTCTTTGAGGTGCTCGCCCGGTCGGCGGACGGAGAGGTATACCCGATGACGCTCTCGAACGGGTCGGACGGCGCGGAGAAACTGTGCGACGAGCCGGACAGCCTGGAGGGCGAGCCCGGCTGGTACAACAGCGCGTATTTCGATGAGATCTACCATGCCAGAACGGGCTATGAGATCCTGAAGGGGGACATGCCCATCTATGAGTGGACCCATCCGCCCCTGGGCAAGATCCTGATCGCCCTGAGCGTGAGCGTATTCGGCATGACGCCCTTTGGCTGGCGCTTCGCCGGGGCCTTCATGGGCGTGGCCATGCTGCCCGCCGTGTATCTGATCGCGCTGCTCCTGACGAGGAAGCGCTCCCTGGCCCTGGGGGCGGCGGGGCTGATGTTCTTTGACTTCATGCATTTTACGCAGACCCGCATCGCCACCATCGATTCCTTCGTGGTGTGCTTCATCCTGTGGAGCGTGTTCTTCATGCTCTGGTGGTTCAAACTGGACTACTGGCGCGCGCCGGTCTCAAAGTCCCTGGCCCTTCTGGGGCTGTCGGGACTGTTCATGGGCCTGGCCATCGCCTCCAAATGGACGGGGTGCTACTGCGGCGTGGGCCTGGCGGTGATCTTCTTCTGGGGCGTGTTCCGTCGGTGGGCGGAAGCCCGCGGAGCGTGCGCGGCCCTGGACGCGGCGGAGGCGGCCAAAGCCCAAAGGGGCGGTAAAAAGGAGCGGGAGGAAAAGCCCGCCCCCGGGGAGGAGGAGATCATCGGGCGGAACGGGCACCGCAGGATCATCCTGGACATCCTGAGCTGCTTCCTGTTCTTTATCTTCATCCCGCTGGCGATCTACTACGTCAGTTATATCCCGGTCTTGCATTATGAGGGTGCGATCAGCGTCTCCAGGATCGTGGAGGAGTGCCGCCGGATGCTGACCTACCACAGCCAGCCGGGGCTGGGCATGGATCATCCCTTCTATTCCCCCTGGTACGAGTGGCCCGTCATCGCCAAACCCATGTGGTTCGCTTCCGGCCATTATCTTGAGCCCGGAACGGGCCTGAGCATCACCACCTTCGGCAATCCCGCCGTGTGGTACATAGGCTCCGCCGCTGTCCTGATCGAGTGCGGATACCTGATCTGGGCCTGGTCCCGGGGCCGCAGGGAAGACCTGACGGCGCCCGCGCTGATCCTGATCTGCTTCATGGCCCAGTTCCTGCCCTGGGTGCTGGTGCCCAGGGGCACCTACATCTACCACTATTTCGCGTCGGTGCCCTTCGCGGTCATGGCCAACGTGCATCTGTGGGGACTGCTGGAAAAAAGAAAGCCCCGCTGGGGCGTGGCCGGTCTCGCGGCTCAGGTCGCCCTCGCGGTGCTTCTGTTCATCGCTTTCTTCCCGTATATCAGCGGTGTGCCGGCCCCCGTGGAATGGATGGAGGCCCTGCAGTGGTTCCCGAACTGGCTGTGGTTCAGCCGGGGCTGAGGATCACGCCGGAGCGAATTCCACGGAGATATCCTCCGGCCCGGCCCCGCCGGGGCCTTCCAGGATCAGCGTTCCGCGGCCGTCGTCCAGGCGGTATTCTTCCCGGACGCGGCGGCCGGGGGCGGCGGAAGCCGTCATCCTCAGAAAATCGCCCATGACGCCCGGCAGCACGGTCATGCATTTGACGCGGCCGGTCCCGGGCCCGTAGGCTTTCTCAAAGGCGCTGACGATCCTGTCGAAATCCATGATGATCTCCTTTACGATCCCCGTTTTCTCTGAATAAGATGATCTCCGGTATGTGAGGCCTTCCCGCCGGTCGGGAAGGTCTTTTCCTTTATGAGATGGCGCCGTGGCTCACGGTGAGCACGGCGTCGGGCCGGGCGTCGGTCAGGTCGGACCTGTCGGTGCAGGTGATCAGGGTCTGCACCCCGCCGACCCGCTCCAGCAGCCGCCGGCGGCGGAAGGGGTCCAGCTCGCTCAGAACGTCGTCCAGCAGCAGGATGGGGCTCTCCCTGAGGGCGTCCTCGATCAGGTCGAAGGCCCCCAGCTTGAGGCTCAGGGCGATGGTGCGCGCCTGCCCCTGGGAGCAGAAGCCCCGGGCGTCCTTCCCGCTCAGGGTGAGGTCCAGGTCGTCCCGGTGAGGCCCGAAGAGCGTCACCTGCCGCCGCATCTCCTCGTCCCTCAGGTCCTTCAGGCCCCGCAGCATGGCTTCGGGGATGTCCTGCGCGTCCTTGAGGGCGCTTTTATAGGCGGCGCCGAACACTTCCGTGTCCCTGCCGCTGATGTGGGTGTAGTGCTCGCGCCCCCGGCTGTTCAAATGCTCGGCGGCCGCCCGGCGCATTTTCACGATGGGCGACGCGTGCCGGGCCAGGGTCTCGTCCCAGGCGGGCAGGGCCCGCATGTCCCCCTGCTTTAATAGGGCGTTGCGGTGGCGCAGCGCGGAGGTGTACTGCTGCAGGGCGGTGAAATAGCCCTTATGGACCTGGCTCAGGAGCATGTCCAGGAACCGGCGCCGCCCATCGGGCCCGTCCCATACAAGGCGCAGGTCCTCGGGGGAGAAGATCACGGCGGCGCTGTGGCCCATCAGGTCCGCGGTGCGGCTGAGGGTCTTGCCGTTGACGTAGAGCACCTTCCTGCGCCCGCTCTCCCGGTAGAGCCTCACGCCGATGTCGTGATCCCCGTCCCGTCGGGCGACGGTCATCTGCACGGCGCAGCTCTCCTGGCCGTCGGCGATCAGCTCCCGGTCCTGGCTGGTGCGGTGGCTCCTGCCCAGGCAGCACAAATGGACGGCTTCCAGCAGATTGGTCTTGCCGGCGCCGTTTTCCCCGACGAACACCGTGATGCCCCGGGGGGGCTTCAGGGTGATGCCGGTATAATTGCGGAAGGTGCGCATTTTAAGGGTGGTGATGTACATCGGCTATTTGTGGTACGCCTCTCCGGCGTGGATCTTCTCGGCCCGGTAGAGCTGCTCCAGCAGCATGACGCGCGCCAGCTGATGGGGGAAGGTCATATCGCTCATGCTCAGGCGCTGCTGGGCCCGGTTTTTGACCTCGTCCGACAATCCCAGGGACCCGCCGATGATGAACACCTGGCGCTGCCCGGAAGCGTAGCGAGCCTTCAGGGTGGCCGCCAGGCCCGTGGAAGTGCATTTGACGCCCTCGATGCACAGGGCCGTCACATAGTCCCGGGGGCGGATCTGATGCAGGATCATTTCGCCCTCTTTCTGTTTGATGCGCTCCCGGTCGGCGTCCGAGGCGCCCTTGGGTTCCTTCAGATCCTGGATCTCCACGCACTCGGCCTTCCCGAAGCGGCTCAGGCGCTTGAGATACTCATTGGCGGCGTCGACCCAGTATTTTTCCTGGAGCTTCCCTACGCATATCACGCACAGATTCATACTTCGAGCCACTCCCGTACACGGTCCAGGTCCTTGAACACATGGTCGGTCACCGGGCGGAGAGCGTCGGTAAAGGGGATGATGTCCGGCACCATGCCCACCACAGCGCCGCTGCGCCTGGCGGCGGTCAGCCCGTTGGGGGAGTCCTCCAGGATGAGGCACCGCCGGATATCGGCACCGACGCGTTCCGCCGCCTTCAGGAACACGTCGGGGCAGGGCTTGGAGCGGGAGACTTCCTCGGAGCTGACATAGTCCCGGGCCATGTCTTCGACGCCCAGGGCCTTCAGGTAGATCCCGATGCTCTCCCGGGGGCTGGAGGAGGCCACGCAGTGAGGGACGCCCTTGTCCGTAAGCGCTTTGAGGATCCCGAAAGCGCCTTTTTTGAGGGGGATGCGTCCCGCGCGGGCCCTTTCGGCCATCCTCAGGGCAAACAGATCGTAGAGCCGGTCGAAATCCACCTCCGGGTGATGATCCAGGTACCGCTGCCGGCTGCCCTCCCTGGTCAGGCCCAGCACGGTCGTCAGGAAGGGCTCCCGGACGGGGGTGCCCATGAGGCGGCTCTCCTCTTCCAGCACTTCGATCCCCACCCGTTCCGAGTCGATCAGGAGCCCGTCCATGTCGAAGAGGACCGCGTCGATGCCCGGCCGCATCACTCGATCACGGCAAAGCTGTTGCCGTACAGGAAATCCCTGAGGGCCTTGCGGTTGGCCTCGAAATCGATCTGCTGGGTGGCCATGCCGGCAACGGGCAGCAGCTCGTAGGTGCCGTCGATGGGCATGCGGATGCCTTCCACCGGCACGCCCCGAAGCTCCATGGCGATGCTCACGGCTTCCACGCACTCCGCGGCGCTCATGTTGGTCATCACCGTGTTTTCCAGCACCACGTCCAGCAGCTTCATGGCGTCATCGTAGGAGATGTCCTTGAGGCTGTCGGCGATGCTGGTGAGCACCGTGCGCGCCCGCTCCGTGCGGCCCACGTCCTGCAGCGCGCCGGAGATGGTGGGCACCTTGCGGATGCGCATATAGATCACCGCGGCGTGCCCGGAGAAATGATAGGTGCCCGATCCCTCGATGGCCGGCGTGGTGGAGGAGGGGGAGATGCGGTAGTTTTTAAGATAGGTGGCCTCCCGGCCGGTGATGGTGATGTCCACGCCGCCGATGGCGTCCACGATCTTTTCCACCTGCCCGAAATCCACCACGAGGTATTTGTCGATCTCCACGTCGAAGTGGGTGGAGATGGTGTGGGTCAGGTGCTCGATGCCCGTCCTGTCGGCGCCGAAATACAGGCACACGTTGTTGATCCGGCCGAACTTGCCGTCCGGGCGCTGGATGAGCATGTCCCGGATGAAGCTGGTCAGCATCACGCGGCCGGCGATCTCGTCCACGCTCAGAAGGATCAGGCCGTCGGTGTGGGTGATGTTGTCCGGGTCCGTCTGCCACTGATCGTTGCAGATGAGCATGTAGTGATGCATGCCCGCCGGCGTGGGCGTGATCTCATTGTCCTCGATGACCGGGATGGGCCGGGGCGTGGTATCGGTGGTGTACTCGGCCAGGGCATTCCCCGATATCATCAGGCACAGGACACACAGGATAAGGATCGCTCTTTTCATGGCTCTTGTCCGGCGCTTTTCTCAAGCGTCTTCCTCCTGATATTTTTCAAGCGCGACGCCGCACTCCCGGAAGAATTCCAGGGAGAAGGCGTCGGGATAGCCGTGGCGGTAGACCACCCGCCGGATGCCGGCGTTGATGATCATCTTGGCGCACATGCTGCAGGGCTGGTGGGTGCAGTACAATGTGGCGCCGTCGATGGAGATGCCCAGCTTGGCTGCCTGCAGGATCGCGTTCTGCTCGGCGTGGGCGGCGTAGCAGATCTCGGCGTGGGTGCCGCTGGCGATGTTCATCTCGCGCCGCAGGCATTTCCCCTTTTCCACGCAGGTGCGCATTCCCGCCGGGGCGCCGTTGTAGCCGGTGGTCATGATGCGCTTGTCCTTGACGATCACGGCGCCGATCTGCCTTCCGGGGGCGTAGCAGGAGGACCATTTGGCGATGCACTCGGTCAGCTCCATAAAGCGTCGATCCCACTTGTCCATCTTTTTTCTCCTTTTCTTCAGTCGGTCATGAAAGCCCTGAGGACGGCCCGGCTCTTTTCGGCCGCCAGGGCCGCGTTGACCTGATACTCGGCGCCGCTGCCGTACAGCGTGTCGCTCACGCAGCGGTAGGCGGCGAAGGGGACGCCGTACTCGTAGGCGGCCTGAGCGATCGCGGCGCTCTCCATGTCGCACGTCAGGGCGCCGAAACGGTCATGGATCAGCGCTTTTTGATCGGGGCCGTCGACGAACTGGTCCCCCGTGGCGAGGACGCCCCTGAAGCGGCCGGCGCTCACCGTGCCCGCCTTTTCGTACAGCCGGGCGGTCAGTTCCTCATCGCAGGGCAGATACACCATATCGATGCCGCTGATCAGGCCCACGGGGTCGCCCACCGGGCTGGTGTCCACGTCGTGCTGCACGCATTTCTCGGCGACGATCACGTCCCCGATGCGCGCCTCGGGCCACAGGGCGCCCGCCACGCCGATGTGGATCAGGGCCTCGGGCCGGCAGGAGAGGATCAGGGCCTGGGCCCCCATGGCCGCGTGCACCTTGCCGATCCCGCACCGGCACACCGCGGCGGAACGCCCCCACAGCGTGCCCGAGGCGATCAGGGCATACCCGGCGCGTTCGGTCTTCACATCTTTCATTTCCCCGACAAGGGCCCGGATCTCCTGATCCATGGCGCCGATCACGGCGATCATATCACAGCCTCCCGTAATAATCGATCAGGTTCTTCCCGGCGATCTTTTCCGCGATATCCTGCCCGAAGGCCTCCGCCGCCCGGGCGATGAGCGCCGGCAGGTCCTCGGGCCCGCGAAGACCGTCGGGCTTGACCTCGATGCCGTCAAAATCGCTGCCGAAGCCTACGTGGTCCTCCCCGCCCAGGGCGATCATATGCCTCAGATGGCGGATGATGTCCTCCAGGCCTGCTGTTCCCCGATCGCTCAGGAAATGGGGATAGAAGTTCACGCCCACATAGCCTCCCGCCTCGAACAGGGCGCGCAGCTGCCTGTCCGTCAGGTTCCGCGTGTGAGCGCACAGGGCGCGGGCGCAGGAGTGGCTCGCCAGGGGCACGGCGCCGCTCTCCAGCACGTCCCAGAATCCCCGCTCGTTGAGGTGGCTCACGTCCACGGCGATCTTTTTGGCGATCATGCGCTTCACGCTCTCCCGGCCGAAGGGGGTCAGCCCGTCCGTGGAGTTGACGCAGTGGGGGGTGGCCAGGGCGTTGGGATGGTTCCAGGTCAGGGCGGCCATGCGCACGCCCATGTTTTCCCAGTGGTCCAGCGTCTCCGCGGAGGCGCCCATCAGGTCGCAGCCCTCCACCGACAGCATGTACTTCGTCACGCCTTCCCGGGCTTCCCCCGGGTCCCGGACCTGCTCGAGGCCTGAGGCTTTAAGGCCGTTCCAGACGGCGTACATCCGGTCGAAGGCTTTTTGGATGCAGTCCAGGTCTGGCTTCCCGCCGGTGAACATGGCCAGGGTCTGCAGGCTCACCCCCGCTTTCTCGAGCTTGAGGGGCGTGATGTCCGTCTCCTGCCCCGGATGCATGGCCAGGACATAAAGGGTATCGCAGTGGGTATCGCAGATCAGCATTTTTCCTCCTGAAGGTCTTTTTTGTCAGATGGGCGGCACGCGGCCGCCGGGAGCGGAGCGGTATCCGGAGCGCCGGCGCCCGTTCAACGGCCGCGCGCGGCGCCGGGCGGACAGGCGGGAGAAGGCGTAATGGATGAGGCACACGAGCAGGATGCCCGCCGCGGCCCCGGCCGCGTCCAGCATCACGTCGGTCACCATGGGGGAGCGCCCGGGCACCGTGGACTGGTAAAGCTCATCGCTCATGGCGGTGATCAGGCCGATCAGGGCGGGATACAGCGCCCGGGGCCAGGGCTTTATCCCCAGGAACAGAAAGCCCAGGCAGCTCAAAAACCCCAGGCTGGCGTACTCGGTGAAATGGGCCGCCTTGCGGATGATGGGGTGGAAAAAGTCCATCACCTCATCCACCCGGCGGACAGGCGCGTCCTTCCTCTCCGGATCGAGGGTGTCCAGGATGGTGCTGGTCACCTGCTGGGAGCGGCTGTTGGACGCGCTCTGGCCCTCGCCGGACAGGGCGAAGATCACGGCGATATTCAGCGCCGCCAGGATAAAGCAGCATACGCTCAGCACCCTGCGCACCATCGAATCGCCTCCTTTGCCCATAGGAATAAGATATAATACCACGTTTTTAACAAAAAGGAAACAATTTGCTTCCAAAATTCGCAACAATTCGCTTCGGAGACCGCCGCGGGCGGCCCGGCGCTTGTCACATGCCGCAGAATATGATATATTGATAAACACCCCTTTGTGAGGGGCGCTTGTGTTTGTCTTTAAAGTTCAGGGCCGCAAAGCGCGGCGTGTGAAAGGGCGGATACCATGGATCCCTATAAACTCATGATCGAGGGTCAGCATCCCCTGATGGGCGACGCGGTCGTCTCCGGCGGCAAGAACACCTCTGTCGCCGTGATCCCGGCGACGCTGCTGAGCGACGAAAGCTGCACCCTGGAGAACATCCCGGATATCGAGGACGTGCATGTGCTCGTGGACATCCTCCGGTATATCGGCGCCCGGGTGGACTACCAGCCGGACAGGAAGAAGCTGATCGTCGATCCCACGGGGATCAATTCCTGCAAAGTGCCCTACAGCTTCACCCAGAGGCTCCGGGCCAGCTATTATTTTCTGGGCGCGCTCCTGGGGCGCTTCGGCGAGGCCGAGGTGGCCTATCCCGGCGGCTGCAGCATCGGCAACCGGCCTTTTGACCAGCACCTGAAGGGCTTCCGCGCCCTGGGGGCCGAGGTGGAGGAGCGGGGCGCCGTGATCACCGCCCGCGGGAACATGGTGGGAGCGGGCGTGTTTTTCGAAAGGATCACCGTGGGCGGCACCATCAACGTGATGCTGGCCGCGGCCAAGGCCGAGGGCACCACGATACTGTACAACGCGGCCAGGGAGCCCCATATCGTGGACGTGGCCAACTTCATCAACTCCATGGGCGGCAGCGTCAAGGGCGCCGGGACGGACACCATCCGCATCCGCGGGGTCAAACACCTGCACGGCAGCTCCTACGCGGTGATCCCCGATCAGATCGAGACCGGCACGCTGATGATCGCCGCCGCGGCCACCCGGGGGGACGTGACCATCCACGGCTGCATCCCCACCCATATGGAGAGCCTGACGGCGAAGCTCCTGGAGATGGGCGTGGCCGTGACGGACATGGACGATTCCATCCGCATCCGCACGGTGGCGGGGCACAGGGCCATCAATGTCAAGACCCAGGAATACCCCGGCTTCCCCACGGATCTGCAGCAGCCCCTGAGCGCCATGCTGACCATGGCGAAGGGCACCAGCATCGTCAACGAGACCATCTTCGAGAACCGGTTCAAGCACCTGACCGAGATCGCGCGCATGGGCGCCCAGGTGCGCATCCTGGAGCAGACGGCCGTCATCGAGGGCGTGCCGGAACTCATCGCCGCCCCGGTGACGGCGACGGATCTGAGGGCCGGCGCGGCGCTGGTGGTGGCGGGCCTGATGGCCAAGGGCGTCACGGAGATCTACGAGCCGGTCTACATCACCAGGGGCTACGAGCATCTGGAAGAGAAGCTTCGCGCCATGGGCGCGCACATTTGGCGTGAGGCCATCTGACGCCGCGGCGGGAGGAGAGCGTGGACGCATATAAGATCCTGGGGCTGAAGGAGAACGCCCTGGAGGAGGAGATCCGGAAAGCTTACCACACCCTGGTCAAGAAGTATCATCCGGATCTGTATACCGACCCGAAAGAGAAACTCGAGGCCCAGGACAAGCTGGTGCAGCTCAACCTGGCGTACCGGGAAGCGCTCAGCCATGCCGCGGACAGGAGCCGCGGCTATGTGGTGATGCCCCCGGAGAGGGCCTGGGACAGGGCCAGGGCCTACATCGCGCGGCAGGACTGGGAGCGGGCCCTGGTGCAGCTGAGCCATATCGAGGACAGGGACCTTGAATGGTACCGCACTCAGGGCGATATCCTGATGGCCCTTAAGCAGTATTCATCCGCCCTGCAGGCCTACAAGATCTGCGTGAAGCTCGCGCCGGAGGATCAGGAGTGCCACAGGCGCTGTCTGGACGCCGCCGTGACCCTCCGCAGGCATCAGACCCTGCCCTACCGGATCTCCGACTGGGCCCAGGGGCTTTTGAGAAAAAAATAACGGAAAATTTCTGATCGACGTGAAGATTTTCGGAGGTCGAATCGTTCTATGAGTGCGAAGGGAAAGGATCCTTCCGCCAGGATGGAAGAAGGCCGCTTCGAAGAGCTCTACGCCGCGTACGCCCGGGACGTGCTCAGGGTGAGTTATTTCTATCTGCATGACCGGGACAAGGCCGAGGACGTGACGCAGGATGTGTTCATGAAGCTGCTGCTCACCGCCCCGGATCTGGTGCCCGGCAAGGAGAAGAGCTGGCTGATGAAAGTGGCGCTCAACCGCTGCCGCGACCTGTGGCGCTCGGCCTGGCTGAAGCGTGTCACCCTGGGGATCGAGAAGGTGGAGCGGCACAGGGCGCCGGACAGGACCGACGAGTTCCTGGAAAGGGAAGAGCTGCTGGACGCCATCGGCCGTCTCAGCCCGGACATGCGCTCGGTGGTCCTGCTGCATTATTACCAGGGTATGGGCGTATCGGAGATCGCGGAACTTTTGAACGTCCCGGAGGGGACGGTCTCCAGCCGCCTGTCCAGGAGCAGGAGCCGCCTTGAGGACTTGCTGAAGGAGCGTGAATGAACGATGAAAACTGTGGAGGAGCGCCTCAGGCAGCTGCCTGAGATCGCGGAGGAGAGCGGGCTGGAAGCGGACGAGAAGCTCAAACGCCGCATCCTCCGGGCCGCGGACGACGCCGTCCGCGTAAAGACCGCGCGCAGGCGGGCCCTGATCCCCGCGGCGTGCGCGCTGGCCCTGGTCCTGGCTCTTGCGGTGAGCTATCCCGCCCTGAAGGGCGCGGGGCCGGTCCTGATCACCTCCCAGTCCGCGGGCGAGGGCACCCCCCTGCCCGACGGGACGCTCAAGGGCGACGTGCGCGGCGGCTCGGTG
>CADCQZ010000144.1 GCA_902803675.1 uncultured Eubacteriales bacterium | reverse complement strand
GCCAGATCATCCGGATTTTCATCATGCCCATGGACGCTCATAACACCATCATCAACGGCGCCCCCGTGACGGGAGACGGCCAGGTTATCCGGGTGATCATTTACCTGGCGCTGTCCGCGGCCTGCCTGGCCCTTGGCGCGGTGATCAACCTGAAAAAGAGCCGGGCGCTGGCCAATTACACAGCCTCTTTGCAGGCGTAAGGAGGAAGAAAGATGGCTGAGATGCAATTGCAGCATCTGGATAAGATTTACGATAACAACGTTCAGGCTGTGTATGATTTCAACCTGGATGTGAAGGATGGGGAGCTCATCGTGCTGGTGGGCCCCTCCGGCTGCGGAAAAAGCACCACGCTGCGCATGGTGGCCGGGCTGGAGGATATTTCCAGGGGCAAATTGATCCTGGATGGCCGGGACATTACCCAGACCCCCGCCAAAGACAGGGATATGGCCATGGTGTTCCAGAATTACGCCCTGTACGGCCATATGACCATCTATGAAAACATGGCTTTTTCCCTGACGCTGCGCAAGGAAAACCCCAACGTGATTCATAAAAAGGTGCTGGCCGCCGCGGAAATTCTGGATTTGACCGCCCAATTGAACAAAAAGCCCTCCCAGCTGTCCGGCGGCCAAAGGCAGCGCGTGGCCATGGGACGCGCCATCGTGCGCAATCCCCGGGTGTTCCTGTTTGACGAACCGCTGTCCAACCTGGACGCCAAGCTGCGCTCCTCCACCCGCCGCGAGATTTTGCTTCTGCATAAACGGCTGCAGGCCACCATCCTGTACGTGACCCACGATCAGACGGAAGCTTTGACCCTGGCTGACCGCATCGTGTGCATGAGCATGGGCCATGTGCAGCAGGTGGGCACGCCCCTGGAGCTGTACGATAAGCCCAACAATATTTTCGTGGCCACCTTCATCGGCCTGCCGCCCATGAACATCTTCGAGACCGTGTTCGAGGACGGCGCGCTCAAGGGCAAGGGCTTCCGGTACAGCCTTTCCGATGAGGAGAAGGCGCTTCTGGCGCCCTGGGCCCGCAAAAAGGTCACCCTGGGCGTGCGTCCCGAGGACATCGCCGAGGGCGGGGACATGAAGATCAAGGTGTTCACCAATGAGAACCTGGGCATGAACACCCTGGTGCACGGCACCCTGGGCGACAGCACCCACGTGACGGCCAAGCTGCGCGGCTGGACGGAGCATAAACAGAACGACCTGGTGCCCATCCACTTCAACCGCGTGCATTTCTTCGATCCCGAAAGCACCAATGCCATCCGGAAGGAGGCGGCCGCAAAATGATAGGGAAATCCGGTATCCGTGAATTCTTCAGGAAGCGCCTGGTGGCGCTCAAGCGCAAGCCCCACATGATCCCGCTGGTGGTCCTGGGCCTCGCCTTCGTGTATTATTCCTTCAACCTCACCCAGGTGTCCAACACCACGGCCCTGATCAACGGCCCCCACATGGGCCTGGCGGAGTTCGCCACCATGCTGTTCTCCGTATTGAGCCTGGTGTGCTTCATGAACGCCTTCCCCCACCGCAAAAAGGTCAACATGCCCATGCTGGTGCTGATGGTGATCATGGTGGCCGGGCTGATCTTCTGTGACTTCTACTACGGCGGCCGCATCACCGCCGCCATCACCCGGGCGGAGAACCGCATCGATCCCACGGGCAAGAACATCTTCGTGACCAACGCCATGAACGTACTGAGCGTGCACAGGGTCATCCTGTTCATCGGCCTGGCCCTCACGGCGCTGCTGCCGGTGTACACCCCCCTCCTCAAGAAGATCAACACCAGCATCAACGTGGAAGGCAGCGGGGATATGGCGGCCATCGACATTTCCCAGGAGTGACCGGATAAAGCATGGCGAAGAAGAAGCGTCCGGCCCCGAAAACGGATCATTCGAAGCTGGATTTCCCCAAAGGCGCCTCCCTGAAGGAAGGCGCGCCCCGGCGGCCTGAAGACGGCCGGGCCCACGACGGCCCGGAGGGAGCGGATCTTTACCGGCTGAAGCATCAGGCCGTGGAGGACCTGGTCACGGCCAATAAGGAGAATTCCCCGCCGGTCTCCAAACAGGAGCTGAGGAAATACCACGCCGGGCCGAAAAAGCGCGTGCCGGACGCCGTCAAGGCCATCCTGCTCAAGGTGTGGTTCGCGGGCGTGATCTGTTATTTCTTCATCTGGGGCCTGAGCACCCTGTCCATCAACCAGTGGGACCTGCTGCTGGTGCTGAGCGTCGCCCTGGGGGCGGTCACGTTCCTCATCACGAAGAACATCTACCGGTTCATCGCCAAAAAGGAAGGGGATTTCGACCGGTGGATGATGTTCCCCGGGGAGAGCATCCTCTGGCTGCCGGCGGATCTTGTCTACGCGGTGATCCTGGTATTGTGCACGGTCATGACCTACAACGGCGTCAACCGGCTCATCGCCGGGCCCTCGGGGGATACGGCCGTGGGCGTGGAGCCCATCCTGTTCGGGATCTTCGTCACGCTGTGGGACCTTATCTTCCTCGGGGCCAAGTATCTGATGAAAAAGATCGTGGAGGACGCGAAAAACAGCGTCTCCCGGAGACACTGAGATCATTTGATGAAAGGATGTGCTTGAAATGGCTGACGTGAAACAGTACGAAGCCCTGGATAAGTACGTCCTGCGCCTGATCCGGGAATCCTCGCCGGAGCGCACCGTGTGGAACGTGGAAAAGCTCCGCCAGGGCGTGCCCACCAACTGGAACTACATCGACGGCTGCATGATGACGGCCCTGCTGAGCCTGTACCACATCACCGGGGACAAAGCGTATTTCGATTTCGTGGAGGGCTTCATCGGCGCTTTCGTGGGCGGGGACGGCTCCATCCGCACCCTCAAAACGGAAGGCCACGCCCTGGACGACATCAACGAGGGGCGGGTGCTGTTCGAGCTTTATCAGGCGACGGGGAAGGAAAAGTACCGCCTTGCGGCGGGTACCCTGAGGGCCATGCTGGACGCCCAGCCCCGCACCTTCGAGGGCTCCTGGTGGCACAAGCAGATCTACCCCGACCAGGTGTGGCTGGACGGCATCTACATGGCCCAGCCCTTTTCCGCCCTGTATGAGAAGACCTTCGGCGCCGGGGATTTCTCCGACGTTTTAAGGCAGGTCCTCCTGGTGCGTGACCGCATGCGGGATCAAAGGACCGGGCTGTACTACCACGGTTACGACGCGTCCCGCAAAGCCTTCTGGTGCGACGAAGAGACGGGCCTGAGCCGGAGCTTCTGGCTCCGGGCCATCGGATGGTTCTCCGTGGCGCTCGCCGATCTCATCGAGATCCTGCCGGAGAAGGACTCGGGCCCCGTCAGGGACGTTTTCGCGGACCTGATGAGATCCCTGGTGCCCTTTGCAGACGGGGATACGGGCATGTATGCCCAGGTGGTGGACCAGCCCCTGACCGGGGGCAACTACCTTGAGACCAGCGGCAGCGCCATGATCGCCTACGCCATGCTCAAGGGCGCCCGCCTGAAGGTGATCCCGGAGGAGTACGCCGCCCTGGGGCAGAAGACTTTCGACGGGATCGTGCGCACACAGCTTTCCTTTACCGACGACGAACTCAACCTGAACAGCATCTGCCTGGTAGCCGGGCTGGGCCCGGAGAACAACCGCCGCCGGGACGGCAGCGTCGCTTATTACCTCTCCGAGCCCATCGTGCAGAACGACGCCAAGGGCGTCGCCCCCCTGCTCATGTGCTATACGGAGATCAAGAGGAGGTAACCTCATGGCTTATCTGACCCTGAAAAACGTCAACAAGATCTACCCCAACGGCTATCACGCGGTGCACAACTTCAACCTGGAGATCGAGAAGGGCGAGTTCGTGGTGTTCGTCGGCCCCTCCGGCTGCGGCAAGTCCACCACCCTGAGGATGATCGCCGGCCTGGAGGACATTTCCAGCGGTGAGTTCCTGATCAACGGGGCCCGCGCCAACGAAAAGGGGCCCAGGGAGCGGGAGATCGCCATGGTGTTCCAGAGCTACGCTCTCTACCCGCAGATGACCGTCTACGACAACATCGCCTTCGGCCTCACCCTGCAGGGCGTGGACGAGGACGTGATCGAGGAGCGGGTCAAAAAGACCGCGAAGATCCTGGGCCTGACGGACTATCTGGACCGCCTCCCCCGCGCGCTTTCCGGCGGCCAGAGGCAGCGCGTGGCCATCGGCCGCGCCATCATCCGCAAGGTGGGCGTGTTCCTGATGGACGAGCCTCTGAGCAACCTGGACGCCAAGCAGCGCGTCACCATGCGCTATGAGATCGCCCAGATCCACCAGGAGACCGGCGCCACCACCATTTACGTGACCCACGACCAGACCGAGGCCATGACCCTGGCGGACCGCATCGTGGTCATGAAGGACGGCTATGTCCAGCAGGTGGGCACGCCCCGCGAACTGTATTTCGACCCGCAGAACGTGTTCGTGGCCGGCTTCATCGGCGAGCCCCCGATGAACTTCATCAAGGGCACGGTGAAGGACGGCTGCATCAAATTCGGTTCCAACACCCTGGATCTTAAAAAGAAGCTCCCCGGCATCGCCGCTTATGAGGGCAAGCCCCTGGTGTTCGGCTTCAGGCCCGAGGCGATCAAGCTCGGGGAGACCGCCGACGCCTATAAGATCGACAGCGATATCGAACTGACCGAGATGCTGGGCGACAACACCAACGTGTACGTCCTCTCCGGGGACGATCACGCCATCCTCAAGGTGGACAGCCACGACACGCCCGAGGGCGAGGATAAGATCACCTTCTACATCCCCCTGGAGAGCGTGTACCTGTTCGACGGGGAGACCGAGAAGGTCATCAAGGGCTGACCATAAGCAAATAGAAGGCGCCGGCGGGGAGACCCGCCGGCGTCTTCTATTGTATGGGGATCGGTCAATGTTCCTGCATCAGCCGGAAGTGATTTTGGCCGTCCCCGCTCAGGCTGATCCGGCAGGTCATGCCGCCG
>CADCQZ010000143.1 GCA_902803675.1 uncultured Eubacteriales bacterium | reverse complement strand
TGACCTGCACGCCGACAAGGCCGCGCTCATCGGCCGGGTGATGGAGAAGCTGCCGGGCCCCGCCCTCATGGTGGGGGACATCCCCGGGGACATCACCGGGGCCAAACGCGCGGGCGTGGACAGCTGCGCCGCGATGTGGGGCTACGGGAACGATGAGGAGATCCTGGCCGAAAAACCCACCCTGGCCCCGGATACCCCGGAGGACCTTATACGGGAGCTGACGGGGGAGGATGAGCCCAAGGGGTACTTCATCACCTTCGAGGGCGTGGACGGCTGCGGCAAGTCCACCCAGCTGCGCGCGCTGAAGGACCGCCTGGAGGCCTTCGGCTACCGGGTGACCCTCACCCGCGAGCCCGGGGGCTGCCCCCTTTCCGAGGAGATCCGCAAGATCCTCCTGGCCAAGGAGGACAACGGCATGTGCGCCGAGACCGAGGCCCTGCTCTTCGCCGCCTCCCGTGCCCAGCACATCCACGACACCATCCTGCCCGCCCGGCGCGCAGGCCGCGTCGTGCTGTGCGACCGGTTCGTGGACTCCTCCGTGGTGTACCAGGGCGCGGGCCGGGGCCTGGGCACGGACTTTATCCGCGCCATCAACCGGGAGGCCTATTCCACCGGCCTGCCGGACATGACGATCTACCTGCGCATGGACGCCGTTTCGGCCCTGGCCCGGCGGGAAAAGGCCGCCGTGATGGACCGGATCGAGCGCAGCGGATCGGATTTCTTTGAGACCAACGCCCGGGCCTTCGATGCCCTGGCGGCGAACGATCCCCGCTTCGTGACCGTGGACGGGGCGCGGGACCGGGACGTGATCGGGCGGGAGATCTTCGATCTCGTCTACGCCCGCCTGAAGGAGGCGTCGGTGCTGTGAGGATCGTCGTGGGCCTGTCCGGCGGGGTGGACTCCGCTGTGGCCGCCCTGCTCCTCAAGGAGCAGGGGCACGAGGTGATCGGCGTGTTCATGAAGAACTGGGACGAGGAGGACGACGCCGGCCAGTGCCCCGCGGAGCAGGACTTCAGGGACGTGGCCGCGGTCTGCGGAAAGATCGGCATCCCCTACTACTCCGTCAGCTTCGCCAAGGAGTACTGGGACCGGGTCTTTTCCCTGTTCCTTAAGGAGTACCGCGCCGGCCGCACCCCCAATCCGGACGTGCTGTGCAACCGGGAGATCAAGTTCAGGGCCTTCCTGGACCACGCCCTTCAGATGGGGGCGGACCGGATCGCCACCGGGCACTTCGTCCGCACGGACCCCGAGGGGCACCTTTTAAAGGGCGCCGATCCCAACAAGGACCAGAGCTATTTCCTGTACATGCTCCACGCCGAGCAGCTCAAAAAGGCCGTGTTCCCCGTGGGAAACATGACCAAGGCCGAAGTGCGCGCCCTGGCCCGGGAACGGGGCCTGCCCGTCAGCGAGAAAAAGGACTCCACGGGCATCTGCTTTATCGGCGAGAGGAAGTTCAAGACCTTCCTCAAGACCTACCTGCCCGCCCAGCCGGGCCCCATGGTGACCCCGGAGGGGGAAGAGGTGGGGCGGCACGACGGCCTCATGTACTACACCCTGGGGCAGCGCCGCGGCCTGGGCATCGGCGGCCGGGGGGACGGGCGCAGCTTTTTCGTGGTGGGCAAGGACCTTGAAAACAACCGGCTCATCGTGGTCCAGGGGGAGGACCATCCCCTTCTGTGGTCCGGCAGTTCCACGGCGGAGGACGCCACCTTTGTCAAAGAGCCCCTGCCGGAGGGCGAGGCCGTGCGCCTTTCCTGCCGCTTCCGCTACCGCCAGGGGGACCAGGGCGTCACGGTGGTCAGAAAGGGCAGCCGCCTCCATATCCGCCACGACGTGCCCCAGCGCGCCGTCACCCCGGGCCAGAGCGCCGTGCTCTACGACGGGGACCGCTGTATCGGCGGCGGCATCATCACCTCAGCGGACCCGATCCTGTAACAGACAAATCACCATCAGGAGGAATGATCATGAACGATATGAAGGGATACATCCTGCAGCAGATCAAGGCCCTCACGGCCATCCCCAGCCCCACCGGCATGACCGGCGCAGCGGAGAGCTACGTGTTCGACGCGCTCACGGAGATGGGCTTCGCTCCCGTCCGCACCCGCAAGGGCACCGTGATCTGCGCCCTGGGCGGGGAGGGCACGGGCATCATCCTGAGCGCCCACCTGGACACCCTGGGCGCCGTGGTGCGCTCCGTCAAGCCCAACGGCCGCCTGCGCTTCTCCCCCTTAGGCGGCTACAGCTTCAACTCCGTGGAGAACGAGAACGTGATCATCCACACCCGGGAGGGCAGGAACTTCACCGGCACCGTCCAGAGCGTCTACGCCAGCCGCCACGTGTGGGGCAGCGAGGACACCCCGGACAAGCGGGACGACAAGACCCTGGAGATCGTGCCGGACGAGAGGACCTGGTCCGAAAGCGAGACCAGGGCCCTGGGCATCTCCGCCGGGGACATCGTCTCCTTCGACCCGCGCACCGTGGTGACCGAGAGCGGCTTCATCAAGAGCCGTCACCTGGACGACAAGGCCGCCGCAGCCATCCTGCTGGCCCTGGCCCGCGCCTGCGCCGACGGCAGCCTCCTGCTGCGCCGCAAGACTTACCTGGTATTCACCGTTTACGAGGAGATCGGCCACGGCGCCTCGGAGCTCTACCAGTACGACGCCGGGGATTTCCTGGCCATCGACATGGGCTGCGTGGGGGACGACCTGGGCGGCCGGGAGGACAAGGTCTCCATCTGCGCCAAGGACGCCGCCGGCCCCTACGATTTCGGCTTCACCAACGAGATCATCGCCCACGCCAAGGCCCTGGGGCTCCCCTATGCCGTGGACGTGTATCCCCGCTATTCCTCGGACACCGCCACCGCCCTCAAGGCCGGCCTGAACGCCCGGTTCGCCCTGATCGGCCCCGGGGTGTTCGCCTCCCACGCCTATGAGCGCACCCATATCGACGGCGTCATGGCCGCCTACCGGCTGGCCGAGTCCGTGATCCGCTGATATTTGCCTTTTCCCCGAAGGCCCCTTATAATACGATCGTACACTTTTCCCGTCGGCCCGAAAAGCCGGAAAGGAGGCCCCATGGCCGCGATGCTCTGGGTGCGCCTGATGCGCAAGACCAGGATCATGGATCACACAGCGGTGCCCTGCGGCCCGGATACCTTCCTGGACGCCCTGGACACGGCCTGCCGCGCCCTGGACGTGCCCCGGCCCCTGGTGCTCCCCCGCCACGAGAGGGACTGGGA
>CADCQZ010000142.1 GCA_902803675.1 uncultured Eubacteriales bacterium | reverse complement strand
CGCGGTGCTCCAATGCCTGCTTTCAAGGCTCAGGGAACTCAAAGGCCGCCTGATGACTGACTGTCCGTGTGAGAAGATCATCCCGGAAGCGGACGGCTTCCGGGTCATGACGCCCCAGGGAGACCTTTGGGCCGACCGGGTCATCGTCGCGGCAGGTTCACCCGCCGGCGGGTCCCTGGGGCACGACGCCTATGATCTTCTTGGCGGGCTCGGTCATCACGTGTCGGAGCTTTTGCCCGCCCTGTGCCCCATCAACTGTACGGGCCTTCCGTTTTCCAAGCTGAAGGGACTGCGTTTTCCCGCGGGGCTCACCCTGTTCCGGGAGACAAAGGCCGTCGAATACACCCGCGGTGAACTGCTTTTGACCGATACGGGCATCAGCGGCATCTGCGCCATGCAGCTCTCGGCGTCAGCCGCTTCCTATCCTTTTGACGGGAAGACCTTCATCGATGCGGATCTCAGCCCGCTCATGGACATCGTACCGCGCCATCATCTCCATTTGACGCAGAAGCCTTTCCCGATCCCCGACCCTCAGGCCGCGGGAGCGCTTCTAAAGTCGAGGATCGCCTTTCTTCCCAGAAAACGCCTGCTGGAGGGACTGATCCCGGCCCAGATGATCCCCTTCCTCGACGACGGGAAAACAGATATCCCGGCCCTGGCCGCAAGGCTGACGAACATCCGTTTGACCGTCACCGGGGTCGTCGAGGAACGCTCTCAGGTGATCCGGGGCGGCGCGGATACCGATGGATTTGACCGGGATACTCTCGAGTCGAAACATCACCGTCATCTTTACGCCGCGGGTGAGATCCTGGACGTTGACGGTGACTGCGGAGGTTTCAATCTGATGTTTGCTTTCGCGTCCGGCATCCTGGCGGGAAGAAGCGCCGCCAATGACCGTGGATGGAGGTCAAAATGAACTATCGTTCCGTATCCCCCGGAGCCCTTCTGGCGCCGGTCCCCGCTGTGATCGTGACGGTGTTGGATGATAACGGCAGGCCCAATCCCCTGGCGGTGGCCTGGACCGGCATCGTGTGCTCAAAACCGCCGATGCTCAGTATATCGATCAGGAAGGAACGCTATTCCTACGATCTGATCACCCGCAGGCGCGAATTCACGGTCAGCCTGGTGTCAAGGGATCTGCTGCCGGCCCTGGATATGAGCGGTGTGAAGTCCGGCAGGGATACGGACAAATTCACCCTCTGCTCCCTGAATCCCACACAGACGAACGAGGCTTTTTCCACCCCGGCCATCGACGGTACACCCCTGTATCTCAACTGCCGGGTCGCTTCGATCCAGCCCCTGGGCAGTCACGATCTGTTCCTCGCGAACATCACCGGCATCGGCGTCAGAGAAGACCTGATCGACTTTAAGGGCCGCATCATGATGGAGAAAGCGGGCCTCACCGCGTACTGTCACGGTGTATATTACGGGCTTTCCGACGCTCTCGGATTTTTCGGGTATACAGTAGCGGCGCCCGAAGTGCTCGAGCGCCGCATGCGGGACCTGAAATGATCCTCAAAAGTCATTCCTGCTTTGTCAGCTTGGATCTCAGCCAGCCCACCAGGTCATAATCCATCAGTGATCTCTTTTTCCTGAAGGAATCATCACTGCCGAAATAGAACAGTGACAGCATCCCCGGGCCCACATGGATCCCCGTGCCCGGTTCGTGGATCGCGCATTCCGGCGGCGGCATCCCGGGAAGCATTTTCTGCAGCCGCTCCGTCAGATAGGCCGCGTCCGCCTCGCAGTCCCCATGGCTGATGCACAGTTTTCCATTGACAGGATCCAAAGCCGTCCGGCAATAGAGCTCCGCTATCGCCTGGATGGCTTTTTTTCTGCCCACCATTTTGAACAGCGACACGATCTTGCCCTCATCGTTGCCGAACAGGATCGGCTTGATGTGCCCAATCGTGCCGATCACGGCACTGATATTGGATAAACGCCCGCCGCGGCTCAGGTACGTCAGATCATCGACAGTGAACAGCTGGCACAGCCGCATACGGTCCTCCAAGAGGATCCGGTGGTTCTCTTCGACGGAACAGCCCTGATTTTTCAGTTCGCAGGCCCGCCTGACGATCATTCCCTCTCCGAGACCGGCGGACAGTGTGTCGACCACCAGGACACGCCTGTCGGGATATTTTTCCCTCAGCTCTTCCGCGGCTGTCCGGGCCGCAGCGCAGGTGCCGCTGATCCCGCCGGACATGCCGACGTAAAGAATATCCTCTCCTCCCTGCAGGATGGGCTCGAAATGCTCGATATACTGCTGAGCGTTGATCATGGACGTGCGGTACATCTTCTTGTTCCGCATGCCGGTATAGATCTGCCGGATCAGGCCTTCCATGTCTTCGGATACGGCGGGAAACTCATGCCCGTCCGGATCAACGATGGTGATCGGGATGATGCCTATCTCAACACCTTCCTGCACCGGTGAAAATAAATTGGATGAAGAATCCGTAATGATCCTGTACATATCGACCTCCTATCTGATCTCAACGATATTATAGCAAAATATCACAAATCATTCAATCAGGTATCGAATACCATATAATCGTTATGGACTTTAACATTCCTTTATGTTATAGTAAACATTGGCCCAAGGAGGAATTTATGAACGCACCTGTTAATGAAGAACGCCGAGACCCCAGGGAGATCCCCGAACGGACGGGCATGCCGGTCATCATCCCATCCACGCTCCCGGAATGGGATGAGCTCCCTTCCATTCCGCTGTATATGGATCAGATCGTGCTGCTGATCAATACGTATCTGGATCCCGAGGGTAAATCGTCCAAAGAAAAAAACATCACACCGGCCATGATCAATAACTACATCAAGCAGAAGATCATGCCGCCGACCGTCAAAAAGCACTACTTCAGGCATCATCTCGCCTGCCTTCTTATAATATGTATTTTGAAAGAAAGTGTCAATATCTCCGATATCCCTCAGCTTCTGCCGGGCAGGATGACCGAAAGCGATATGAAGGAGATCTACACCCATTTTCTATCAGTCTACCGGAGCACCGCCGAGGAGAACCAGCGGCACTGCAGTCTTCTCTTTGGGGATATCGACCTGAATGACCGGGATGACACGAGACGCGCCGCACTGCAGCTCGCGCTCAGTTCCACCATGTCTGTCAGCCTTTTCAGGCAGTACATAGACCTGCCCCAAAGAACTCAAAGCAATTTTCATGATAACGATCAGGAGGCCCCGCATGAATGACGATCAAAGGCCGGCCACGGCCTTTTCGGAAATGGATCTGAGCGTCGAGATCATGGACGCTCTCAACAAAATGGGTTTTTCTCAGATGACCCCCGTACAGGCGGAAACGATCCCCGTCATGATGGCGGGAAACGACGTCATCGCCATCGCCCCCACGGGGACCGGCAAAACGCTGGCCTTTGGGATCCCCATGCTGGAATACATCTCCCTTAAGGACAGCAGAGTGCAGGAAGTCGTGCTGGCCCCGACACGTGAATTGGCCGTGCAGATCGGTGAGGAGCTGACCAAGCTGGCCCTGTTCATTCCCGAAGTCCGCATCGCCGTGCTCTACGGCGGACAGCCGATCGCCCGACAGATCGACAAGCTGAAAAGAAAGCCCCAGATCGTCGTCGCCACACCGGGCCGTCTCCTGGATCTGCTGCACCGCGGCTGCGTCCAGCTGAACGCTGTACATACTTTCGTGCTGGACGAAGCGGACGAGATGCTGGATATGGGCTTCATCAAGGACGTGACAAAACTGATCGAGAGCGTGCCCCCCACAAGGCAGTTCGTCATGTTTTCCGCGACGACCAATCAGGATGTGCTGACGATCTCCTGGAAATATCAGCACGATCCAGTCAATATCAGGATCGAAGCGACGGAAGAAAACAAACCGCAGATCACCCAGTACGTCATCAACGCGGAACGAAAGGAGAAGCAGGAGCGGCTGGAGTACCTGCTCGACTCCAACGAGTATGACCGCGTCATGATCTTCACCAACACCAAAGATATGGCGCGCAGGCTCAACGATCACCTGGTCAAGCAGGGGTACCAGTCCGAAGCGCTCCACGGTGATAT
>CADCQZ010000141.1 GCA_902803675.1 uncultured Eubacteriales bacterium | reverse complement strand
GGAACACACGCGGATCTCATCCGTGCCGTTCAGGGTCACATCGGCGGTGGTCTTCAGGTCCACGGCCGCGGCCAGGACCCGGCCGTGTTGATGGTCCGTGTGGTTGCCGCTGATCTCCGTACGGCCCGGGGCTGAAAATACGTAGCGCATCGTGGTCTCTCCTTATATAATATGATAGTTTAAGTATACCAAAGGGCGGGGCGCGTTACAACCGCCGGATGAAGAAAAGCCCGGGGGTCAGTCCAGCTCCGCTCTCAAGGGGATGGAGTCCGCGGCGCCCGGGCGGGTCACGCTGACAGCGGCGGCCCTTCCCGCCCGCTCCATGCATTCCCGAAGGGGCAGGCCCTCCATGAGGCCGGCGATGAAATAGCCGGTATAGGTATCCCCGGCGCCGGTGGTATCCACGGCCGTGACCTTCTCCGCCGGGATGCGCGCCCGCTCCACGCCTTCGTTCGTCACGCGCCGGGCCGCGCTGCCCTGTGAGCCCAGGGTGATCACCGCGCTCAGGCGGGGCCAGAGCGCGTGGAGGCGGTCAAAGGCCGCGTCCGGATCCTTCTCCCCGGTGATCTCAAACGCTTCCAGGGCGTTGAGGAGCACCCAGGAGAGCTTTGAAAAGTCCACGTCCCGGAGCGAGGGATCGTAGGGCGAGGGGTTCAGGGCGATGATGAGCCCGCGGGCATGAGCCTCATCCACGATGAAGGGCAGCAGGGAGATCTCGTTCTGCAGTACCAGCCAGTCCCCCGGTGAGAAGCGGTCCAGGGTGAAAGTGACCTGCTCCTTCGTGACGCGCCGGTTGGACCCGCCGTAGAGCAGGATGCTGTTCTCTCCCCGGGGGTCCACCTGGATGAGGGCGTGGCCCTGGGCGTCGTCCACCTCCCGGATGAGGGACGTGTCCACCCCGTCCCGTTCCAGGCGCTGTTTGAGGTTTTCCCCGCCTTCGCCCACGCACCCGGCGTGGAAGACCCGCGCGCCCGCCCTCGCGAGGGCGATGGACTGGTTGAGGCCCTTCCCGCCGAACTTGAGGGCGCGGCCGGTCACGGCCAGGGTCTCCCCCGGACGGACGAAATGATCCACGGAATAGACATGGTCCAGGTTCATGGACCCAAAGTTGAGCACCTTCATCATGAGACCTCCTTTGGGCGTATGTGTTCCCTGCGGAAAGATTATACCATACCGGAGAGGAAAGTGTCTGTTTTTTTTCCGCCGCGGGGCGCCGGGGCTGTTTTCCGGGGCGCAAATAGGGTATAATACGGAAAACAAGACCTATCGTTCCCCCGACGACACAGAGGAGGACCTGTTGATGAGTTTGGATCAGATCGAAGAAGTCATCCGGCGGGGCCCGTTCACGGACACCTGGGAGTCTCTGTCCGCCTATGAGCCGCCCGAATGGTATCAGGGGCTGAAATTCGGCATCTTCATCCACTGGGGCGTGTACAGCGTGCCGGCGTACGCCAACGAGTGGTATCCCCGCAATATGTATACCCCGGGCACCCGGGAATTCGAGCACCACGTGAAGACCTGGGGGCCGCACAAAACTTTCGGGTACAAGGACTTCATCCCTCTTTTCACGGCGGAGAAGTTCGACCCGGCGGCCTGGGCGGACCTTTTTAAAAAAGCCGGCGCCCAGTATGTGATCCCGGTGGGGGAGCACCACGACGGGTTCCAGATGTATGGGAGCGCCCTGTCCCACTGGAACGCTCTTGAGATGGGCCCGAAAAGGGACGTGGTGCCCGAGGTGCTGGGGGCGTGCCGCGATAAGGGCCTGGTGGGCGGCGTGTCCTCCCACAGGATCGAGCACTGGTTCTTTCTGGGGCACGGGAAGGACTTCGACAGCGACATCAGAGAGCCCCTGAAGAAGGGCGATCTCTACTGGCCCTCCATGGCGGACCCCGCGGATCTGATGGACTTTGAGGCGGAGAACGGTCCGTCGGAGGAGTTCCTGGACGACTGGCTGGAGCGCACCTGCGAGATGATCGACCGGATGAAGCCCCGGATACTGTATTTCGACTGGTGGATCGGGCACAAAAAGGCCGCGGGCCACGTGCGGAAGATGGCGGCCTATTACTACAACAGGGCCGCGGAGTGGGGTTTCGGGGGCGTGATCAACTTTAAGCACGGCGCTTTTCCCGCGGGCGCGGCGGTGCCGGACGTGGAGCGGGGGCAGCTGGCGGACAAAAAGCCCTATCTGTGGCAGTCGGACACCTCCACGGCGCTCAATTCCTGGTGCTACACGGAGGAGAACGTGTTCCGGACCCCGGGGAGCCTGATCCGGGACCTCATCGATATCGTCAGCAAGAACGGCCGCCTGCTCCTGAATGCCGGCCCCCGGGCGGACGGCACCTTCTGCGAGGAAGACGTGAAGATCCTGTGCGCCATCGGGGACTGGCTGAAGGTGAACGGGGAGGCGGTATACCCGGCCCGGCCCTTCAGGGTGTTCGGGGAGGGACCGACGAACGTCGAGGAAGGCTTCTTCACGGAAGGGAAGGAGAAGGCCTGGGGCCCCCGGGACTTC
>CADCQZ010000140.1 GCA_902803675.1 uncultured Eubacteriales bacterium | reverse complement strand
GGACGCCCGGCGGTCCTTGTCTGGATGTGCGTGCTCTCCGGGATGGCGCTGAACGCCACGAGCCTGTATATCGACGGGTTCCAGCTGCTGTTTTTGTCCGCGGCCTGGGCGCTGGCGGAGAAAAACTGGCGGAAAGCCCTCCCCATGCTCCCCGGCATCGCGATCATCCTGGGTTTCACGGCCCTCATTTATTTCCGCGTTTCCGAAGGGGCCGGGATCGTGGAGAACGCCAGCGCGGCGGGGCCGGAGTTTTTCGCGGAGACGCTGAACAGCTTTTTCGGGAAGATGAAAGTCTTCCTGGTCATGTACTTCGGGGCGCTGATCTATATCGCCGCCCGGAGGGAAAAAGCTTCTGGGATCTTTTTCCTGCTCACCGGCGCGATGATGCTCGTCTTCCTGTGGAACCCCCTGTCGGGGAGATTCGTGGCGGAAAAGATCACCAAGACCCCGACCTACTGGCGGGTATTCTGGCTGGTGCCGGTGGGGCCCGCGGTCGCCTGGTGCGTCGCGGATCTGACGGGGCGCCTGCCCGGCCGCAGGGCCGCGGCGCTGGGGCTGGCCATGCTGTGCCTGACGGCCTACGCCGGCACCTGGGAGATGCAGGACTATGTCCCCGCCGACAACGTGGAAAAGATCCGCCCCAAGATCCTGGAAATGGGGGAGAAGATCGTATCGGAGGGGATCGACGGGCCCGTGCTGGCGTGCAATTCCGTGTCCACCACCCTGCGGCAGGTGCATACGGATCTAAGGCTCCTGGTGTCCAAGGAGGGCTTTATCCGGGATGTCTATGACGCCTGGGGCCGGGAGGAAGAGGGGCAGGACCTGCGGTATCTGTACAGTTTCGCCAACGCCGCTCTTTCATCGGAGGAGAGCGCCGCCGCCGGCGCTCTGCTGGACAGGTATCAGGTGGGCTGCGTCATCCTCCGGGTGGGCAACAAGGCGGGGCTGGATACCATGAAGGCCTTAAAATGGCGTCTTTTGGATAAAGGGGACGGTTTCATGATGTATGTGCGGCCCCGGTGAGCCCCTCCGGCCGGTATTATTTGACGTTGTGCGCAAAAAGGGTTATACTATCGGAACGGAACGGGTTTTGGGCGTTTTTTTCCTTGTAAGTGGTGGATGTGACGCTCATTTGGCTTGCTAATTTACCGGCGGTGGTTTTTGAAGGTGGACCCGGGCCCATCAGGCCGGAGCAGGAAGAGTTCTGATCAAAGGAGTATGTATCATGCCTCAAGTGGTGGATATCGGTGTGGATCTGGGCACAGCCAGCGTCGTGATCTTCGGCAAGGGCCGGGGTCTGATGCTCAATGAACCGGCTGTGATCGCCGTGGACAGGACCAGCCGCAACGTGATCGCCGTGGGCGCCGAGGCCCACCGCATGCTGGGGCGCACGCCGGGCAACATCATCGCCATGCGTCCTCTCCAGAACGGCACGGCGGAAGATCTTTCCCTGGCGTGCACCATGCTCAACACCCTGGTCAAACGGGTGACGGGAAAGCATCTGTTCAGCGGCCCGCGGGTGATGCTGACCCTGCCCGCCGGCGTCAACGAAGTGGAAAGGCGGCAGATCGCCGGCGCGCTGTTCGAGTCCGGCGCCCGGCGCACTCAGATCATGGACCGGCCCATCGCCTCCGCCATCGGTTCCGACCTGAAGATCGGCACGGCCTTCGGATCCATGATCGTGGACGTGGGCGGCGGCGTGACGGAGATCGCCGTCATCTCCATGGGACGCTGCATCGTGCGGGAGACCTGCCGCATCGCGGGGGATCAGTTCGATGACGCGATCATGCGGTATATCCGCCGCAAGCACAACCTGCTCATCGGCGAGCTGACCGCGGAGGATATCAAGATCAATATCGGTTCCGCCATCCAGCGGCCGGAGGAACTGTACATGGAGGTCACCGGGCGCAACCTGATCTCCGGCCTTCCCAAGGCCCTGAGGATCTATTCGGACGAGGTGACGGACGCGCTCCAGGAGCCCATCGAGGCCCTGATGGAAAAGATCCACGGCGTCCTGGAACAGACGCCCGCGGAGCTGGCGTCGGATATCATCGACAACGGCATCGTCCTGACCGGCGGCGGCGGGCAGCTCTTCTCCCTGCGGGAACAGATCTCAAGGAGCCTCAAGGTGGACTGCGTGATGCCGGAGGAGCCCCAGCTCACCGCGGCGCGCGGCTGCGCCATGACCCTGGAGCACTGGAGCGAGTTCGGGCAGTATACCGGCGGATACCGCCGGCGCTGACGGAAACTTTTCGCGCGGGACCGGGAAAGGACCGGCCCCGTGTTTTTTTGTCTTGGCGCGCGGGAAAGGCGAAAAACATAAATCAAACTTTACAGCTTTGCCCGATAGAGCTACAATGAACATTGATTTTCTTCCGGGAGGCGTATTTATGGCGACTGTGATCCCCGCGGGCTACCGCCCGAAACTGAGCTTGTACGAGACCCAGCACTCCATCAGCCTGATCAAGCGCGTGTTCCAGGACAGCCTGGCCGGCGCGCTCAATCTGAAGCGCGTTTCCGCGCCGCTGTTCGTGGATCCCGCCACGGGCCTCAATGACGATCTGAACGGCGTGGAGCGCCCGGTGACTTTTGATATCCCCTATGCCGGCACGGACGCGGCGGTGGTCCAGTCCCTGGCGAAATGGAAGCGCATGGCCCTGTGGCGCTATGACATCCATCCGGGCAAGGGCATCTATACGGACATGAACGCCATCCGGCGGGATGAGGAACTGGACAATCTCCACTCCGTGTACGTGGACCAGTGGGACTGGGAGAAGGTCATCACCCGGGAACTGCGCAACAGCCATACGCTGCGGGAGGCGGTCATCGCCATCGTGAACTGCGTGTGCGACGCGCAGCTCACCGTCCGGGGCCGCTACCCCCAGCTGGGGGGCCAGCTGCTCAGCCGGCAGGTGGCCTTCATCACCTCGCAGGAGCTGGAGGACAGGTATCCGGATCTTACGCCCAAGGAGCGTGAAAAGGCCTTCGTGAAGGAGCACGGCACGGCGTTCATCGAGAAGATCGGCGGCGCGCTCAGGTCCGGCAAGCCCCACGACGGACGGGCGCCGGACTATGACGACTGGAACCTGAACGGGGATATCTTCTTTTACCATGAGGTGCTGGACTGCGCCATGGAGATCTCCTCCATGGGCATCCGGGTGGACGCCGCCAGCCTGGACAGGCAGCTGACGCTCTCCGGATGCGACGACCGCAGAAAACTGCCCTATCATCAGATGCTGCTCCGGGGCGAGCTGCCGCTGACCATCGGCGGCGGCATCGGCCAGAGCCGTCTGTGCATGCTCCTGCTCGGCAAGGCGCACATCGGCGAGGTGCAGTCCTCCATCTGGGATGCCGGCACCCTCACGGCCTGCCGGGAGGCGGGCATCAAGCTGCTCTGATCCCCGCGGAACGGATCAGACCCGCGCGTATTTTCGATCAAAATCGGGAGAGGCATCCATGAAGAAGACCCTGTCGCACTCAAAAACCGAAAAGATCCTGCTCGCGCTCATGCTGGTCACTTTCGCGGTGTCCTGTGTGGTCACGAGCCTGTCGCTGCGGGTGATCCTGGACAGCGATGTCTCCGGTGAGATGGTCTATTCGCACCATCTGCAGCAGACGGGTCAGTTCCTCGCGGATGACTGGTATTATTCCACGAGCCTGAAGATCCTCAGCAACCAGCTGGTGTTCGCGCCGCTGTTCGCCCTGACGGATTCCTGGCATACGGTGCATGCCGTCGGCGCCGTGATCCTGCAGGCGGTGCTGCTGGCGGGGTTTTTGTATCTGTGCTCCTCCGCGGGGCTCAGCCGCTCGGCGGCGTATCTTGGCGGGACGCTCCTTCTGCTGCCCACCTCCGTGGCTTACGGCCGGATCGTGCTGTATCACAGCTACTATATCCCCAATATCGCCTGCACGTTCTTCCTGACCGGGCTGTTCCTGAAGATCCTCTACGGCTCCTGCGCGCCGAAACGGGCGGGAAAGGCCCTGCGTCTGGCCGCGCTGCTGGCGCTGAGCTTCCTGTGCGGCGTGAACAGCATGCGCCAGGCGGGCGTCACGTTCGCGCCGCTGCTGCTGGCCCTGTGCGCGGTCACGCTGCCCGTCCTTCACGCAAAGGACCGCCTGACCGTGAAGGATCTGCGTCCCTTCGGGCTGCTGGTCCTGTCCGGGGCCGCGTTCTTCGCCGGCTATCTTCTCCATCTGTACCTCAGGCAGTTCTATCAGTTCCGGGATTACTCGGTCTCCCAGGTGATGTGGAACACGGACCGGGTGCCGGAACTGATCTTCGGGATCCTGCACTATTTCGGGCTCCGAAGGAGCGTGCCGATGATGTCCGCCTACGGGCTCGTATCCGTCATGGGCGTCTTCGCCGGGACCGCGGCGGTGGTGCTGGGATGCCTCAGTGTTCGGGACAGCCTGCGTTCGGGACCGGCCGGTGAGGCCCGCGCGGAGGATGCCCCCATCCGGATCGTGAAGGCGATGTTCCCCGCGGGGCTCATCGTGATCCTCCTGGAGGTGGTCCTGATCGACAAGGTCAGTCATCCGGTCCTGTATGTGCTCAGTTACGTGGTCTGGGCCCTGCCGCTGATCGCGGGCGATCTCTTCCGGAAGGACGGCGGCCGGATCCTGAAACTGGCGGCGGCCCTGACGGCCCTGGTGATGGCGGTGAGCGGCGCACTGAACATGCTGTATTTTGTCGATCCCCAGGCCCGTCCCCAGCCCCATGAGGGCCTGGCCAATCAGGACAGGGCCCTGGTGCCCAAGCTGGACCCGCTGATCGCCCTGCTCGAAGAGGAAGGCGGCTACGACATGGGCTACGCCACGTTCCGCTACGGCAATATCGTGACGGAGATGACCAACGGGGCCCTGCCCGTGATCAATATCACCGTGGCGAAGGACGGCACCGTTGCTTACTACGACTGGATGAGCCTGATGAGCTACCGGGAGAAAGCCCCGCGGAAAGCCTTCATCATCCTGCAGTCCACGTCGGTGAAGGCTTTCGAGAAGGGGGAGGTATACAGCCGGTGCGAAAAGCTCTATACAGCGCCGGATGAGTCCTTCACCGCCTATCGGCTCACCGAGCCGGGATACCTGTTCGAAACGCTGGGAGAAACGCCCTGAGTGGGCGTCTCTTAAGATCGGCACATCAAAAAACAGGCCCTTTCATCTGATCAGCGAAGGGGCCTGTTTTTTCTTATCGGGGCCGGCGGGGGATCAGTTCACCTCGTGCAGCCAGTCCCGCCCGGTGGGGATATGGCGGCAGCCCCCTTCGCTCTCGTCGATCCAGCAGGTCTCCAGGAAGGGAGCATCCGCGGGATACACATCCGTCCATCCCTCGGGGATGATCAGCCCGATGGGCCCGCCCTCGCGGATGATCCGCGCGTAATCCTTCGGGCCCTTGAGCCTTTCGTTCAGGATCACGCCGGAAAGATTATCCTTTGGCCGCGCGGCGGAATTGTGGTTGTCCGATCCGGCGGTGGTCACCAGGCCGTACTCCTCGGCGTACCTGAGGGCATACACGTCATTGAAGGGAAGATTGGCGGTGTTGACGGCCTCGATCCCGTCGCACAGCCCCCTGCCCAGCAGGATGGTCTTGATATAGCCCCGGGAACGGAAGGGATGGGCCTGGATCACGGCGCCGCCGGCTTTGTGGACCTCTTCCAGCTGACGGGTCCTGCTCCAGTGCTCGATGTCCGGATGCTCAAGGAGCCATTCCTTGTCCGGGCCGTAGATCAGGTATTCGTCGCCCTCATAGTTCTGCTCCCAGGCGAAAAACACGTCCAGGCCCATTTTCTGCCCGGCGATGAGGGCCTCCTCGTATCCGGAGCAGAACCAGTCCACCCGCTCCTTCCAGGGCAGGTCCCGGGGCACGGCGGTATTGCCGCCGAAAAAATGATCCGTCACGAAGATGCCCGTGTAGCCGAGCTCTTTATAGTACCGGACGTGCTCACTGCCTTCGGACTTTCCGCAGAGGCTGGCCCGGCAGGTGTGCAGATGGGTCTCGTAGGTGTAGGGCATGGGGCGTGCTTCCTTTCGTTCGTCGATCGCGGGCGTGAACGTATTATACCGCTTTGAGGCGCCGAAATAAAGCCCCCGGCGCCTCGTTGAAATATCGCGCCGGGCATGGTACAATACCGAAAGGACGACACGGACGAGAGCGGAACAAAGACGGAGGGATCTTTTTGCATAAGTTCAAAAATCTGGTCATCGGCGGTATCGAGAATAAAGTGTTCAACCTGATCCTGGTCGCCATGCTCGTGGTGGCGGCGGCGTTCATGCTGGTGACGCAGCACCAGGCGGATACCCTGTCCCGCCTGGCGGGGGAATCCTCACAGCGCCAGCGGGAGAGCATCACGTCCATCACCGGCTCAGTGATGGATCAGGTGATCACGGGGAGCATGGACCGCACGGCGGGCCTGGAGGCGTTCATCGCCGACGACATGTTCGCTTCTCTTGGCACCCGGGTGCAGCTGCTGGGCGACTATGCCGGCAAGCTCTTCTCGGATCCTTCGGGCAGCCCCCGGGCGGCTTGGGCGCCGCCGGATCCCGGAAGGAACGGGGAGGTCACCGCGCAGATGTTCCTGGCGGACGGCACGGACGAAGCTTCCGTCGGGGACCGCCTGGGCCTGGCCGCGAACATGTCGGATATGATGATCTCCCTGTTCGGGGTATCCGACATGACCAACTCCTGCTTCATCGCCCTGCCGGAAGGGGCTTTCCTGGTAGCGGACGACCGGTCCGCGGCCAAATTCGACGAGGCCGGAAAAGTGATCTCCTACGATCCCAGGACCCGTCCCTGGTACATCCAGGCGGTGGAAGCCGGCGGGCTCATCTTCACCGACGTGGAGACGGATGCCTTCACGGGCGACACGGGTATCGTCTGCGCCATGCCCGTCTACGCGGACGGGCGCCTGGAGGCCGTGGTGGGTTCAGATCTGTTCCTGACGGCCATGCAGCAGGGCGTGGAGGCCTCCGACGAGAACGGCGGCTTCCTCTTCGTGGTCAACCGGGCGGGCCACGTGATCTTCTCTCCCCGTAAGGACGGCCTGTTCGCTGTCACGGCCGAAGGGGCGCGGGACCTGCGCGCGGGAGAGGAAAAGGAACTGGCGGCTTTCGTGACCGAGGCCCTTGCCGGCGCGGTCCCGGCGCGCCTGGTGACCCTTTCGGACGGGACTTACTATATGGCATCCGCGCCTCTTGACACGGTGGGCTGGGCTCTTGTCGCGGTGTTCGATCAGAAAGCGGCCGATCAGCCCTCCGAAGCCCTGTGGGGCAGCTATGAACAGATCCAGGCGGGCGCGGCCGCGGAGTACAGGGCCAGCGCGCGCCATTCCAGGCTCACCGTGACCGTGCTGCTGATCGTGCTCATGGCGCTTCTTCTGGCGGCATCCCTGATCCTGGGCCGCCGGATCGTCCGTCCCCTGAACAGGATGACCGAGAAGATCGCCTCTCTCAGGGAAGACGATCCCGAATTCAAAATGGAGGACGCGTACCGTACCGGGGACGAGATCCAGGTGCTGGCCGAATCCTTCGCGGACCTGAGCCACCGCACCACGCTGTATGTGGACGAGGTCCGCAGGATCACCGCGGAAAAGGAGCGGATCGGCACCGAGCTGCACATGGCCAACCAGATCCAGGAGAGCATGCTGCCGAGCATCTTTCCCGCGTTCCCGGACCGGCCCGAATTCGATATCTACGCCACGATGGAACCGGCGAGGGACGTGGGCGGCGACTTCTACGATTTCTTCCTCATCGACGAGGATCACCTGTGCATGGTGATCGCGGACGTATCCGGCAAGGGCGTGCCGGCGGCGCTGTTCATGATGATCACCAAGATCATCGTGCAGAGCTGCGCCATGCTGGGCCGCTCCGCCGGCGAGATCCTGACAAAGACCAACGAGGCGCTGTGCTCCAATAACCGGATGGAGATGTTCGTCACGGCCTGGCTGGGCATCCTGGAGATCTCCACGGGCCGGCTCACCGCCGCCAACGCGGGGCACGAGTATCCCGCCCTGGCCCGGAAGGGCGGCGCCTTCGAGACTCTCAGGGACACGCACGGCTTCGTGATCGGCGGCATGGACTCCGTAAAGTACAGGGAGTATCAGGTGGACCTGAAGGCGGGGGACAGGATCTTCCTGTATACCGACGGCGTGACCGAGGCGACCGACGCGCGGGAGGAACTCTTCGGCAGGGAGCGGATGCTTTCGGCCCTCAACGCACGCACGGGCGGCACGCCGCAGGATGTGCTGCACCGTGTCCGTGAAGCGGTACGGGACTTCGTGAAGGACGCGGACCAGTTCGATGATATGACCATGCTGTGCATGGAGTACAAGGGGGCGAGATCATGAAGGAACTTTCGATCGAGGCGTGTATCGCCAATATCGGCACCGTGACGGCGTTCGTGGAGGAAGCTCTGGAGGCGGCGGGCTGCCCCATGAAGATCATGATGCAGATCGATGTGGCCATCGACGAACTGTTCGGGAACATCGCCCGCTACGCTTACGCGCCCCGAACGGGCACGGCGGTCGTGCGCGTGGAGACTGATAAGGCGGCGCGGGAAGTGAGCCTCACCTTCGAGGACAGCGGCGTTCCCTTCGATCCCCTGGGGGAGCCGGAACCGGATGTGACCGTTTCCGCCAAAGAGCGCGCCCTCGGGGGCCTGGGCATCTTCATGGTCCGCCGGTCCATGGACTTTATGGCCTACCGCCGGGAAAACGGGCACAATATCCTGACCATCCGCAAGCGCTGGTGATATTTTGTCCGGGCATGAAAATGAGCCGCCGGCAGCGGCGGCTCATCGGGGCAGAGCCTTTGGGCTCTGCTTTTTTATTCGGCCTGGTCCAGCGTGTGGCCGATGCCGATGATGGATGTGACCTGGCGGATGAATTCCTTGTTTTTATAGGTGGCCAGCTTGTTGAGCATCCGGCCCCGGAAGATCAGCGCCATCGTGTTGCCCCCGTCCAGGTTCAGCGCCTGGGTGACGCCCCGGGCCTTCATCATCTCCGCGATGCGCTGCAGGGGCGTGCCCACACTGTCCTTGCGCCGTCCCTGGAAGGACATGAGCAGGTAATGCCCGGGCCCGATCATCCCCAGGGCCTGCCGGGGCTCCAGGCTCCGGTAGTAGGTGTCGTAGAGCATCTCCTCGATCTGACCGTCCCGGATCAGGATGGGGCCGAAGCTGTACACGTTCTCGGCGCCCATGTCCAGGAGCTCCTGAGCGGTATGCTCATTGCACTGATACACCTTCAGGCTGCCGTCGGGGTACTGGGCCATCATGTCCAGGTTGGGGAGCTGGTGCCCCCTCTGGCGGTGGGTCTTGTCGCTGAGGATCCGCCCGTTGCGGATGATGATGCCCACGGTCCTCTCCGCCGTGTACCGGTCGGCGAAGAAATCGTCGGAGAAGGCCAGCACGAAGCCTTCCTCCTTCGCGTACTCATAAGGGTAGCGGTATCCCCGCCATACATGGTCCGGATCCGAAACGGCGGCGCGGAAGTTCTCCCCGGGCCGGGCGATGATCTCCGTCTCGAACCATACCAGGGGGATGTCCGGGTCCTCCCGCCGGGTGATGACGATCTGCAGCGAGGCGTTCAGGAAGATCCACAGCCCTTCCTCGTCGTTCTCGTAAAAATACTCGCCCTCCCCGTTGAGGAAGCCTTCCGCGTCCCTTTCCGGCCAGTCCGGCTTCGGTGTCGGGCCCGGCGCGGCCACGGGGGGCATGGTGGCCCAGGGTTCCCGGACGGCTGTATCACTGAAGAGCACGTCCCAGGTCGCCCCGTCCACTTCTCCCGTCACTTCCAGCCCGTTCAGGGACTGGAAGCGTTTCACCGCTTCGAAGACGGCTTCGTTATACCGCCCGTTCAGGTTCCCTTTGGGAAGATAGTTCAGGGCCTGCAGGCGTTTCTTGGCGTCGAGCACTTTCTGGCCGCTGCTTTTCATGTTGAGTACCGGCGGCGCCTCGGCCGGGGCGGGCACGCAGCTTAATAATACCGCCAGGATGAGTAAAAGGGCGGTCAGCGGTCTGATGAGTCCCGATAGGCGCTGTGCGCTCATGCCGTGTCCTCCTTGGATGATCTTATGATCGATTATACACGATTTGCGGCCGATGTCCATAAACAAACTCCGGCCGGCGGACGGGAAACATTTTACTTGCGAAAAGCGCTTTTTACTTATATAATGGAACCAGTATGAAGGACAAGCGGATCCAGCCGCGCCGATTTGATCGGCGGGTCGGCCATCCTTCATTTGAATGCGCTCATCCGGCCGGGTCCAGGGGGCCCGGAACGGCACGCGCGGGAAGGACACTGCCCGGATATGGAACAGGTTCGGGAATATAAAGGGCGCGTCGGCTTTCACCGGGGCACCGGCAGCGACGCCTACAGTTTTCTCGGGGCGCATCCCCTTGAGGGGGAGGCGGGCGCCTGGCATTTCGCCGTCTGGGCACCGAACGCGGCCCATGTGAGCCTCGTGGGCGATTTCAACGGCTGGGATGAGCGGGCCCACGGGATGACGCGCGATGATGACGGTATCTGGGAGATCACCGTATCGGGCGCGGTGAAGCCGGGCAGCCTTTACAAGTTCGCGGTCCGGGGCCGGGACGGCGCCTGTCATCTCAAGGGCGATCCTTACGCTTTCCTCTGGCAGAAGAGGCCGGACAACGCGTCCGTCTGCCATCCCCTCGGCTCCTATCAGTGGGGGGACGGGGCCTGGATGGCGGCCCGCCGGGACAGGGATATGTTCTCGGCCCCGGTGAATATCTACGAGATGCACCTGGGCTCCTGGCAGCGGGGGGAGGGGGACCGGGTCCTCACTTACCGTGAGATCGGGGACAGGCTGATCCCTTATATCAAAGAGATGGGCTATACCCACGTGGAGCTGCTCCCCGTGATGGAGCATCCTTTTGACGGGTCCTGGGGCTACCAGGTGACGGGCTATTACGCGCCCACATCCCGTTACGGTGATCCGGAAGGGCTCATGGACCTGATCGACCGGCTGCATCAGGCCGGCATCGGCGTGATCCTGGACTGGGTGCCGGCGCACTACCCCCGGGACGAGGTGGGCCTGCGCTGCTTTGACGGCGGCCCCTGCTATGAGCATCCGGACACCCGGCGGTCGGAGATGCCCCAGTGGGGCACGGTGATGCTGGACTATTCCCGGCCCGAGGTGTGCTCCTTCATGCTGAGCAATGCGGACTTCTGGCTGAGGATGTATCACGCCGACGGGTTGAGGTGCGACGCGGTGAGCGCCATGCTGTACCTGGATTTCGGCCGGGAAGGGATGGGATACCTGCCCAACGAGTCCGGCGGCCGGGAGAACACCGACGCGGTCCGTTTCTTCAGGCTGCTCAACGGTTACGTGCGCGAGTTTTTCCCCGGCGTGATGATGATCGCGGAGGAATCCACGGCCTGGCCCCACGTGACCGGCATGGAGGACGGGGGCCTGGGCTTCCATTTCAAATGGAACATGGGCTGGATGAACGACACCCTATCCTATATCGCCCTGGACCCGGTCTACCGGCAGTATCATCATCGGAACCTGACCTTCCCCATGGCCTACGCGTTCGCCGAGAGGTTCATCCTTTCCCTGTCCCATGACGAGGTGGTGCACGGGAAGCGCTCCCTGTGGAGCAAGCAGCCGGGGGATGACTGGCAGCGCTTCGCGGGGCTGAAGGCCCTCCTGGGATATATGATGACCCAGCCGGGCAAGAAGCTCCTGTTCATGGGCGCGGAACTGGGGCAGACCATCGAATGGCGGGACTACACGCAGCTGGACTGGTTCCTGCTGGATGAGAGCCGTTTCGCGGCGTACCATCGTTTCGTGAAGGATCTCAACCGCCTGTATCTGGATCATCCCGCCCTTTACCGGCGGGAGAAGGACTGGACCGGGTACGACTGGCTCAACGTGGACGACGCGTCCCGGTCGGTGATCGCCTATATGCGCCGGGGGGACAAGGGGGACGCCCCGGTGGCGGTCGTGATCAATTTTACCCCCGTGGTGTACCGGGATTACCGCGTGGCCCTGCCCGGCGACGGCACGCTGACGGAGATACTGTGCAGCGACCGGGAAAAATACGGAGGCAGCGGGCAGTACAACGGCCTGCCCGTCCGGGCGGAGAAAGTGCCCTGCTGCGGCCGGGACTTCAGCGCCGAGATCGTGCTGCCGCCCCTGGGGATCGCGTGTTTCCGGTGGGATGAGTATCCAATGAAACCAATGGATATATAAGGAGGAGGCCCTATGCTTAAGAAAAAATGTGTCGCGATGCTCCTGGCAGGCGGTCAGGGCTCCCGTTTGGGGATCCTGACCAAGAACATGGCAAAGCCCGCCGTGCCCTTCGGAGGGAAGTACCGTATCATCGACTTTCCGCTGAGCAACTGCACCAACAGCGGTATCGATGTGGTGGGCGTGCTGACCCAGTACCGTCCCCTGGAACTGAACGCCTATATCGGCAACGGCGCTTCCTGGGATCTGGACCTGATGAGCGGCGGCGTGTTCGTCCTGCCCCCGTACCAGACCGGCGCGTCCGGCGAATGGTACAGCGGCACGGCCAACGCGATCTATCAGAACATGGCCTTCATCGCCCAGTATGACCCGGACTATGTGCTGATCCTCTCCGGCGACCATATCTACAAGATGGACTATGACGCCATGCTGCGCCACCACATCGAGCACAACGCCGACGCCACCATCGCCGTGCGCCAGGTGCCCTGGGAGGATGCCAGCCGCTTCGGCCTGATGAACACCGATGCCGAGGGCAATATCATCGAATTCGAGGAGAAGCCGAAGCATCCCAAGTCCAACAACGCTTCCATGGGCGTGTACGTGTTCACCTGGTCCAAGCTCCGCCATTACCTGACGGTGGACGAGGAAGACGAGAAGTCCTCCAACGACTTCGGCAAGAACATCATCCCCGCCATGCTCAACGAGGGCCAGCACCTGGTGGCCTACAATTTCAACGATTACTGGAAGGACGTGGGCACCATCGAGAGCCTGTGGGAAGCCAATATGGACCTGCTGGCCGACACGCCCGAGATCGATCTGCACGACAAGTCTTTCCGCATCTACGCCCGGAACATGGGCATGCTTCCCCAGTACGTGGCGCCCGGCGCCGTGGTGGAGAACTGCCTTGTCACCGAGGGCTGCGAGATCTACGGTGAGGCGAGACATTCCATCCTGTCTTCCGGCGTCAAGGTCGAGCGGGGCGCCCGGGTGACGGACAGCGTGATCATGCCCGGCGCGGTGATCCATGCCGGCGCGGTCGTCAGGCGCGCGATCGTGGCGGAGAACGCCGTGATCTACGGAGGCAGCATCATCGGGGACGAGGAAGGCAATATCGCCGTCGTGGGCCCCGGTTCCACTGTGCCGGAGGGGACGAAAGTATCCGCCGGTGAACAATTCGAAGGCTAAGGGGGTATTGACTTATGAAGAGCACCATCATGGGCATGATCTACACCGGTGAACGGGATCAGCAGCTCAGAGAACTGACCACCAGACGCGCGGTGGCGGCAATGCCCCTGGCAGGCCGGTACCGCCTGATCGACTTCCCTCTGTCCTGCATGGTGGGGAGCGGTGTCCGCAACGTGGGCATCATCATGCAGAAGAACTACCACAGCCTGATGGATCATCTGGGATCCGGCAAGGAGTGGGACCTGCACGGCAAGCGCACGGGCCTGGTGATCCTGCCGCCCTTCACCACCTCCGCCAACGTGGGCGTGTACGCCGGGTTCCTGGACGCCCTCAAGTCCAACCTGCAGTTCCTGCGCCGCAGCAAGGAAAAGTATGTCATCACCACCGACACCCATATGCTCTATACCGCGCGCTATGACGAGATGGTGGCCTATCATGAGGCCAATCACGCGGACATCACCCTGCTCTACAGCAGCGATCCCGGCCTGCGCCGTGAGGACAGCGGCCGCTACATCCAGGTGGAAGCGGACGGCCGCGTGACCGCCCTGGAGATCGATCCCGCCACGCCCCGCCTGCCCAGCGTCTATCTGGAGTGCTTCTGCATGGAGCGCGAACGCCTCATCGAAATGGTGGACGCCGCCGTGTCCCGCGGCCAGTACCATCTGACCCGCGATGTGCTCATGAACGGGATCCGCACGGGCGACATGAGGATCCTGGGCTATGAGTGCAAGGGCCATGTGTGGCACCTTGACAGCGTGCAGGCCTACTACCGCTGCAATATGGACCTGCTGGATCCCGAGATCCGCGCCGGCCTGTTCCCGACGGACCGCCCGATCTGGACCAAGCTCCGCGACGAGATGCCCACCCGGCACACCGAGAACGCGAAGGTGACCAATTCCCTTCTGGCCGACGGCTGCGTGATCGAGGGCACCGTGGAGAACTCCGTGCTCTTCCGCGGCGTCAGGGTCAACAAGGGCGCCGTGGTGCGCAACTCCATCATCATGCAGGACGGCCAGGTGCTCGAGGGCGCCGAACTGGATCACTGCATCCTGGACAAGCAGACCGTCATCCGGGAGAACCACCGCCTGATCGGGCCGGAGAGCTATCCCATCGTGATCGACAAGAATCGTATCGTATAGGGGTGTAAGCGATGAAGGTATTATTCGCGACCAGTGAGTGCGTTCCTTTCATCAAGACCGGGGGCCTGGCCGACGTGATCGGCGCCCTGGCCCCCGTGGTGCGTGAGGCGGGCCACGACGTGCGCGTGATCCTGCCGCTGTACACCGCCATCCCCCAGGAGTATCAAAAGCGCATGAGCCATGTGCTGGACTTTGAGATCACCCTGGGCTGGCGCAAGCAGTATGTGGGCATCGAGGAACTGACCCTGGACGGCGTGATCTACTACTTCGTGGACAACAAATACTACTTCGGCCGCAGCTACATCTACGGCATGGGCGGTGACGAGTATGAGCGCTTCGGCTTCTTCGACCGGGCGGTGCTCAATCTCCTCCCCAGGATCGACTTCCAGCCGGATATCCTTCACTGCAACGACTGGCAGACCGGCATGATCCCCGCCCTGCACAAGATCCAGTACAAGCATCTGCCGGAATACGCGAAGATCAAGACCGTCTTCACCATCCACAATCTGCAGTACCAGGGCATCTTCGGCATCAAGCCGGTGCAGGACGTGATGGAGCTGGGGGACAGCCTCTTCACCTCCGACAAGCTGGAGTGCTTCGGCTGCGCCAACTACTTAAAGAGCGGCCTGGTCTACGCGGACGAGATCACCACGGTGAGCCCCTCCTACGCGGACGAGATCCAGACGGCCTACTACGGCGAGCGCCTGGACGGCCTCCTCAGGGCCCGGCGCGGCCAGCTGACCGGTGTGCTCAACGGCATCGACATTAAGGTGTGGGATCCGGAGCATGATCCGGCCCTGGCGGCCAATTACTCCGCCGAGAAGCCCGAGGGCAAGGCGGCCTGCAAGCGCGCCCTTCAGGAGGAAATGAACCTGCCGGTGCGCGAGGACGTGCCCATCCTGGCCATGGTGACCCGCCTGAGCTCCCAGAAGGGCCTGGACCTGGTGGACCGGGTGCTGGGCGAGATGATGGAGGACGACCTGCAGATGGTGGTCCTGGGCATGGGCGAGGCCCGGTATTTCGACCTGTTCTCCTGGGCCGAGCAGCGCTGGCCGGACCGTTTCGCTGTCCGTTTCCAGATGGATGAGTCCCTCAGCCACCGGATCTACGCGGGCGCGGACATGTTCCTGATGCCCTCCCGCTTCGAGCCCTGCGGCCTGAGCCAGATGATCTCCCTGCGCTACGGCACGATCCCCGTGGTGCGCGAGACCGGCGGCCTGAGGGATACGGTGCTCAGCTACAACGAGAGCAACGGCGCCGGCAACGGCTTCACCTTCTTCAACTACAACGCCCACGACATGCTCTACACCGTGCGCCGCGCGGAGCACTACTACCGCAACGCCAAGGACGTGTGGAACACCCTGATCAGGCGGGGTATGACCGGCAACTATTCCTGGAGCCACAGCGCCCAGACCTACCTGGAGATCTATTCCGATCTGACGGGCCTGCCGCCCACGGAATTCAAACCGGACGCCGAGCCGGTGGCGCCCCTCACCCGCGCCAGGAAGGGGAACAGCAAAAAGATCAGAGTAAAGGGGTAAGGATCATGTATTGTCCCAACTGCCACCGCCTGTTCGAGGAGGATCTCTGCCCGGAGTGCGGCGCCCTGGGGCGCCGGCCGAAGGAGGACGATTACTGCCTGATGTCCCGGCGTGAGGCGATCTGGGCCGGCATGCTGGCGGACGTCCTGAAGCAGGAAGGGATCGAGTGCATCCAGGAGTCCGAGGAAGGCGCCGCCATGCGCACCCTGATCGGGACCGGCCTGGGCTATACCCTGACCTATGTGCCCTACAGCGACCTTGAAAGGGCCGATGCCCTGGAGGAAGCGCTGTTCAATGCCGAAGCCGTCGTGACGGATGAGGCGGAGGACGGTGAGGAGGGCAGCGAGAGCGATCCGGACGATATGGAAGAAAAGGACGCTTTGGACCCGGGCCCCGCTTCCGATCCGGAGGAATGACCCGCCTACCGGGGCATATAACGAAAAAAGAGAGGAGCCGCGCGCGCGGCTCCTCTTCCTTTTTTGGGCTTCTTATCCTTTGATGACCTGCGGCCCTTCCATCAGGTCCATGGCTTTGGACGCGGCGTCACGGTCGATGACCAGG
>CADCQZ010000139.1 GCA_902803675.1 uncultured Eubacteriales bacterium | reverse complement strand
GATCTGTTCCGCCTGTTCGAGCGCCATCTGAGCGCTTTGACGCATCTTTTCGGGATCCCCCTTGACCTTGTCCGGGAATCCGGAATACGCGACCGGCACCACTTCCCAGCCCATGCCTTTCAGCAGCTTCCAACTGTAGTATAGAAGGGGCTTGTCACAGGTATAGCCGATGCCGGGAAAAAGACAGGCAATCTTCTTCATCCTTGTCCTCCCTCCCCGCAGCCAACGCGCTCCGGTCCCTGCGCGCCGGACATATACCTGGCGCGGAACTCCGCGTTGATCTCCCGGAGTTCTTTCTTTCCGTCTATATAGTCCTGATACATTTCAATGATCCCCGGGCTGCAGCCGTCGCAGAGGCCAGCAATATTCCCGATGGATTCCGCGACGATCCGCTCCCGTTCTTCCCGGGTGGTATCCGCGATCCCGATGCTGTTCTTCATGATCTTCCTTCTTTCACGCACAACGCTCATGCACCATGCAAGGGGGTCCGCATGGGATTCCGAAGCGGAGCTGCGTCCATCTTATCACAGGTTCCGCGAAATCAAAAGCCCTGCATGCGGCGGGTTCAGTCCTGCGGCAAGGCTTTCTTTTTTAGGAGCAGGCGGTGGATATACAGGGCGCTCCCCATCAGGCAGGGGAACAGGATCGCCGCGCCGATGCCCAGGCGCATGTTTCCCGACGCCGCGGACATCACGGCACCCGCAACCGCGGGGCCGCCTGCGCAGCCGAGGTCTCCGGCCAGCGCCAGCAGGGCAAACATCAGGGTCCCGCCGTTTTTCATCCCCGCGGACGCCAGGCTGAAGGTCCCTGGCCAGAAGATTCCCACCGCAAACCCCACCAGTCCGCAGCTCAGGAGCGTGAGGATCGGATGCCATGAAAAGAGGATCACCGCGTACGCCGCGATGCACAGCACCACCGACAGCCCCATGAACCGGTTCAGGTCCAGCCTGCTGCCCCGGATGCCGTAGACCGTCCTGGAAATCCCCATGCACAGGGCAAACAGCATCGGTCCCAGCAGGTCGCCAAGCTGCTTGGAAACGCCCAGCCCGCTCTCCGCAAAAGCCGAGGCCCACTGGCTGACCGCTTGCTCGGACGCGCCGGCGCAGAGCATCATCAGCATCATCAGCCAGAAAACCCTGTTGGAGAACAGGGAGCCGAGCCGGGTCTTCCCTTCCGCGGCGCCGCTTTCCAGCGTCGCGATCGGGACGAAGCAGAACAAGATGAAGTCGATCAGCGGCACGACGCACCACAGGAGCGCCAGCGCGCGCCAGTTCCCGATGCCCGCCAGCCGGAAGAAGACCGTGCTCAGGATCACGACGGCCATGTGTCCCCAGCAGTAGAACGAATGCAGGAGGCTCATCTCGGCCTCCTTGTTCTTCGTCGGGCAGGCCTCGACGATGGGACTGACCAGGACCTCCTGCAGTCCGCCGCCCACCGCGTAGATGCACACCGGGATCAGGATCCCGAAGAATGGGCTTGGCATTGTTCCCGGCAGCCAGGTCAGCAGGACGAAGCCGGTGATCACGCAGGCGTTCGAGATCAACATGGAAGCCCGGTATCCAATCCGCTCGATGACGGGCGCCGACAGCAGATCCATGAGCAGCTGAATGACAAAGTTGACCGTGATGAGCACGGTGATCTGTTCGAAGGGGATCGAAAACTCATGCTGCATCTGCACAAAAAGCAGCGGCAGAAAATTATTCACGATCGCCTGGACCACATAGCCCATAAACGCCGCTTTGATCGTGGCCTGATAGCCGAAAGCCCTGAATCTTGCCATCACAGTTCCACCATAATCTCGGAGACAGCGACCAGCGCCGCCTCGCCGCTGATGGCGATGCGGCCGTTTTCCTTCATCTCACAGCGCAGAGATCCGCCGCGTTTCGAGGCCTGACAGGCGGTGAGCTTCTTCTTGCCCAGTACCCGGGACCAGTAGTCCGCGATCTGGCAGTGGGCGGACCCGCACACCGGATCTTCCGGGATCGCCAGCTTCGGGCAGAAGCTGCGGGAGACGCAGTCGGTCTCCTTTCCCGCGGCCGTGGCGTTCTGGATCCGGCCCTCAAGGCCCATCAGCCGCTCCTGGTCCGGCCGCATCTCCCTCACCTGATCGTCCGACGCAAACACGCAGACCAGGTCCATCCCCAGCACGGCTTTGACCGGCCGCACGCCGAAAGCCCGCTCCATTGCGTCGGTGACCGGGATCTCCTTCAGTTCGCAGGTCGGGAAGTCCATCTCGTAAAGGCTCCCGTTTCGCCGGACCGTCAGGATGCCGCTCCGGGTGCTGAACCGGACCGTGTCGCTGTCCGGTTCAACAAAATTCAGGATCACAAAGGCGGAGGCCAGGGTCGCGTGGCCGCAAAGCTCCACCTCGGTTCCGGGCGTGAACCAGCGCAGCCGGTACCCCGCCTCTTCCCTGACGATAAAGGCTGTCTCCGACAGATTGTTCTCCATGGCCAGCTTCATCATGGAGGTCTCACCGGGCCAATGATCCATCACGCAGACGGCCGCCGGATTCCCGGAGAAGGGCCTGTCCGTAAAGGCGTCAACGATGTACTGCCTGAGCACGCTTCCCTTCAGCCACCTTTCCAAAGGCCGCGCATGCCATGATGCGCTTTGACTGCATCTTAGCAGGACAGGAGGAAAAAAGCAACCCCGCAGCCCTGATGGCAGCCGCAGGCTTGACCCGGACGGCCGGTTTTTGTATAATAGATATATCAAGAATAATTTCTATCTGCCACAGAAAGGATGAATCCCATGATCACCAATGACAAGGGCATTGTGGATCTGAAGCATTTTATCCTCCGGGAGGTCTGCCGCCTGGCCTGGGAGGATCGCCTGCAGGGTGAGGAAACCGAGAAGATCGTCTACGAGGTCAGTCCCGGCCCCAAGCCGCAGTACCGCTGCTGCGTGTACAAGGAACGGGAGATCGTGCGCGGGCGGATCCGCCTGGCCATGGGGCTGACCCCGGAGCCGGGAAAGGCATCGGACAACGTGGTTCAGGTCATTCCCGCGGCCTGCGATGACTGCCCGATCCAGGACTATTTCGTGACCGACATCTGCCGGTTCTGCCTCGGCAAGGCCTGCTTGAACGCCTGCAATTTCGGGGCGATTTCCCGCGGCGACAACAAAATGCGCATCGATCCCAACAAGTGCAAATCCTGCGGGCTGTGCGCAAAATCCTGCCCCTACGGGGCTATCATCCATCAGGAACGGCCCTGCAAAAAGGCCTGTCCGGTGGGCGCCATCTTCTACAACGAAGCGGGCGTCTGCCAGATCGACGAGAGCAAGTGCATCCACTGCGGGCACTGCATCCACAGCTGCCCGTT
>CADCQZ010000138.1 GCA_902803675.1 uncultured Eubacteriales bacterium | reverse complement strand
GGGTGGTGATGCTTCGTCCCCGAAGAGGGACTTACTCAGCATCAGTATATCATAAATTAATGAAAAGTAAATATAAACGTAACATATAAAGAGGGATCGGATGTAACATTTCACGTGAAGGAGGCGGGATGATGACGGCCGCCGGATGACAGATCCCGCTCACTCGTGATACAATCCCGATCGGCGGTCATCCCGTTTTCCCGGGCCGCCGGGCGTACGAAAAAACGACGGAGCCGAAGAAAGAGAACATGCGGTTAAAGAGAGAACGTTATACAAAAGCGCAGCTGACAGGGGAACTGAAGATCCCCGCCGGGGTGATCGAGCGGCTGTTTCCCGCGCCGGTGACCCTGCCTCCCCGCCGGGGCGGGCATAAGCCCCAGGTGTTCTGGACCGCGCGCCAGGTGCGGGACGCGCTGAGGGATCCCAGAGTCATCCGGGCGGCGGAGAAGGCGGAAAAAAGCGGCAGGGACGATGAGAGCGCTCAGATCCAGAACTATCTCAGGTCCTTCGACATCACGCGCATGCGTGACGAGGCCCGGGAACTGAAACGGCGCTTCGTCATCCATGTCGGCCCCACCAACAGCGGCAAGACCTATCAGGCCCTTCAGGCTCTCAAGGCCTGCGGAAAGGGCGTTTACTTAGGGCCTTTGCGCCTGCTGGCACTGGAAGTGTTCGACGCTCTCAACAAGGACGGCGTCAGGTGCTCCCTTCTCACAGGGGAGGAGAGCGTGGAGGTATGGGGCGCTCAGCACACCGCCTCCACCATCGAGATGGCGGACTACCGGACGGAATACGATATCGCCGTCATCGACGAAGCGCAGATGATCACGGATCCGAACCGGGGGGACCGCTGGATGAAAGCCCTATACGGGATCCGGGCGGCGGAGATCCACATCTGCCTGGCGCCGGAGGCAAGGGCTCTGATCACGGGGATCCTGGACGGTTTTGACGCGGCCTATACGGTGGTGGAGCATCGCCGTCTTGCGCCGCTTTGCTGGGCGGGGCCCTTTAACGACCTGCGGGACGCGAAAAAGGGTGACGCTTTCATCGTGTTTTCCCGGAAGGCCGTGCTGGGCCTGTCCGCGGAGCTGCATCAGATGGGTATCGCTGCCTCTGTGATCTATGGGGCCCTGCCCCCTGTCTCCCGGCGGGAAGAGGTCCGCCGCTTCGCCGAAGGGGAAACGGATGTGGTGGTGGCCACGGACGCCATCGGCATGGGCGTATCACTGCCCATCGGGCGGATCATCTTCTGCGAGACCACGAAGTTCGACGGCCGGGAACGCCGCCCCCTCAGGACGGGGGAGATCAAACAGGTGGCGGGGCGCGCCGGGCGGTTCGGGATGTACGATAAGGGCGAGGTCATGTCCATGGCGGATCATCAGCGGGTGCGCGCGGCCCTCGACTGCCCGGAAAAGGCCTACGCCAGGATGACGATCCCGTTCCCCGACGCGGCTTTGGACGCGCCCTGGCCCCTGGACCGTCTCCTCACGGAATGGGACCTGATGCCCCGGGAGCCCGGGTTCACCCGGGTGGATATGTCGGACGCGCTGAAACTGTACAGGGCTTTGGGAAAGAGCGCCCGGCAGATCAAAAGGAAGCTGCTGTTCGACCTGATCTGCTGCCCCCTGGATACGGACAGTGAGCAGATGGTAGCCTACTGGCTCGCCTGCGTGCGGGCGATCCTCCGGCGGCAGGATCTGCCGGAGCCTTTCTCGGGTTTCGGTTCCCTGGAACAGTGTGAGGACCGTTACCGTGAACTGGATATCCGCCATCAGCTCCTGCGCCGGATCGGGGTGGAGGAGGACCGGATGGATGAGAAGGAGGAACTGTGCCGCCTCATCAACCGCTTTCTTCAGGAGGACAGAGCGCTGTACCTGCGCCGCTGTTCCCGGTGCGGGGCGAAGCTCGACGTCACCTATCCTTACGGCGTGTGTGAAAAGTGCTTCCGGCGGGAACAGGCTTACCGGCGCTCCGGCCGCTGATGTGTTTTTTTCGTTTTTCTCCTCCCCGGGCGGTGTCCGTAAGGGTCAAAGCCCTTCTTTCATGCTTGCAAACGCTCCCCGATGGTGGTATACTTATTAGGTCAAAGAAAGTCAATCTTTGATACTGGAGGGATCGTTATGCGTTTGAGCGACGCGATAGAGGATTTCATCAAAGCTTTGATGCAGAGCGAGGAGCAGCAGGAGTGCGAGCTCAAGCGGAATGAGCTGGCGGAGTATTTTCACTGCGCGCCTTCCCAGATCAACTATGTGCTGTCCACCCGCTTCACCCCGGATCACGGGTACTCGATCACCAGCCAGCGGGGCGGGGGAGGCTATGTGAGGATCGTCCGCGTCTCCCAGGCCCGGATGGATGGTTTCACGTATTTTCTCAACGAACGGATCGGGAACAGCATCGATGAGCAGAGAGCCCTGACCTGCTGCCGGCAGCTGAAGGAGCAGGGGCTCATCACGGAAGACGAATCACTTCTGATGGCGTCCGCTGTCTCCAGAAAGGCCCTGTCGGTGCCCGTTCCGGAGGCGGTCAAGGATGTTTTGAGGGCCAGGATCCTGGGAAGCATGCTGCTGCAGGCCATGCAGAACAAGGACAGGCAAAAGGAGAAAAAAGATGCTTTGTGAAGAGTGCGGTATCCGGGAAGCGCAGGTGACCGTCACCACCGTGGTCAACGGGGAAAAGAACCAGCTGCGTCTGTGCCGGGAGTGTGTCAAAAAATATCAGCCCGGCGGGGACATGTCGGGCCTTCTGGCCGCGATCCTTTCTTCGATGGCCAAGGCCCACGCGGCCAGCGACAAGGTGTGCTCCCACTGCGGGATGAGCCTGGCTGAATTCAGGAAGGGCGGTGTGCTGGGCTGCGCCGGCTGTTATGAGGATTTCCGGGAGGAGCTCAAGCCGGTCCTGACCAAGATCCAGGGCCGCAGTCAGCACGCGGGGCGCAGGCCCCGGGGCAGCGAGGAGCAGGAAGCGCGTTTGTCCAGGATCAGGGAGCTGCGGGCCGAGATGGAAAAAGCCGTCCGTGAGGAGCGCTACGAGGACGCGGCCGAATTGAGGGACCGGATCCGCGCCCTGCGGGAGGAAGATGTTTCCGTGGATGGAACGGTGAAACAGGAGGACAGCGCCAATGACTGAATATGATTCCGCCATCGTGCTCTCCTCCCGGGTGCGCCTGGCGCGCAACCTGAACGACATCCCTTTCCGGGCCCGCTTCACCCAGGAGGAGGCGGACGAGTGCATCCAGCAGGTGCTCAACGCCCTGAGGAACGAACCCGTGCCCTATCGCTATCTGCCCATGCGCGGGGTGAACGCTATCAAGCGGCAGGCCCTGGTGGAGGATCACAAGATCTCCCCGGATCTGTTCAGGACGGATGACCGGGGCGCTGCCCTCATCCGGGGCGACGATAAAGTGGTCATCATGATCAATGAGGAGGATCATCTGAGGATCCAGTCATTCTCTGACGGCCTGAACCTGAAGGAAGCCGCGGCCATCGCTTTTGAAACGGAGGACTCCCTGGGGCGGCACCTGGCCTTCGCTTTCGACCGGGACTGGGGCTACCTGACCGCCTGTCCCACCAATACGGGGACCGGCATGCGGGCGTCGGTGATGATGCACCTGCCGATGCTGACGCTGCGCAAGTCCATGGGCCAGGTGATGCAGCTGGCGGCCAAGCTGGGCCTCACCATGCGGGGCATGTACGGCGAGGGCAGCGAGGCCCTGGGCCATGTGTACCAGCTCAGCAACCAGGTGACTCTGGGCAAAACGGAAGAGGAGCTGCTGGAATCTGTCAGCGCCACGGCGGCCCAGATCGCCGAGATGGAGATGAGCATGCGGCGCAAAGCCCTGGAGGAGGATCCCATCCAGTGGCAGGACCAGTGCTTCAGGTCCCTGGGCCTGATGCTGTACGCCCGCAAGATGCCCATGAAGGAGTTCTACGCTCACTGGAGCGATCTGAGGCTCGCGTCGGGCATGGGGCTCCTGCCCGTGAGCGTGAGGAAGCTTGATAACCTTTTGAGCGTCTCCCAGGACGCCCATCTGATGGAAAAGGCCGGGCACGATCTGACGGGCCGGGAGCTGGAAGTCAGGCGGGCCACCCTGATCAGAGAGAGACTTTCCTCCTGGAACAGGGAGGATTAGATCCTTAAGGAGGACATATGCCCATATTCGGCAAGTTTTTTAACGGGAAAGCCCAGCGGGTGATCAACGCGGCTCAGCAGGCGGCGGTGGAACTCAAGCATCAGTATGTGGGCACGGAGCATCTGCTCCTGGGGCTGCTCAGCCAGGCCCGGGACGATGTGCCGCCACTTTCCGATGTGACGCCCGAACAGGTCAAGGATATGATCCGCCAGCTGTCCGGCGAGGGCAGCGAACTGCCCAAAGTGCTGGAGCTGACCCCGAGGGTGAAGAAGATCCTGGACGAGAGCGTGCGTCAGGCCAAGGCCATGGGTTACGGCTACGTTTCCTCCGCCCATCTGTGGCACGCGCTTTTGAGGGAAGACGAATCCGTCGCCGTGAGGATCCTTTTGAATCTGGGCTGTGATACGGACCAGGTCCTCCGCTCCATCCAGTTCCCCAAGGGCAAAGCGCCGGAAGCGAACGATCCTCAGCCCCAGGGCGGCGAAGAGAGCGCTCTTGCCCGCTACGGCAGGGACCTGACGAAGGCCGCGGAGCAGGAGGAACTGGACCCGGTCATCGGCCGCGCGGGGGAGATCGAGCGGGTCATCCAGATCCTCAGCCGCCGCACGAAGAACAATCCCGTCCTGATCGGCGAGCCCGGCGTGGGAAAGTCCGCCGTGGCGGAGGGTCTGGCCCAGCTCATCGCGTCCGGGAACGTGCCCGACACCCTGGCGGACAAGCACCTCATATCCCTGGACATGGGTGCCATGGTGGCCGGGAGCAAGTACCGGGGCGAGTTCGAGGAACGGCTCAAAAACACCCTGGATGAGGCCCGGGACCGGAAAAACGTCATCCTGTTCATCGACGAGCTGCAGAACATCATCGGCGCCGGCAAGGCCGAAGGCAGCATGGACGCCGCCAACATCCTGAAACCGGCGCTGGCCCGGGGCGAGCTCCAGTGTGTGGGCGCCACCACCCTGGACGAGTACCGCAAGCACATCGAGAAGGATACGGCCCTGGCGCGGCGTTTCCAGCCGGTCACCATCGACGAGCCCACCGAAGAGGAGACGCTGCAGATCATGCGGGGCCTGAGGGATAAATACGAGGCCCATCACAAGGTGCGTATCACCGACGAGGCGCTCAAGGCGGCGGTGAAGCTGTCCGGCCGCTATATCGCCGACCGGTTCCAGCCGGACAAGTCCATCGATCTGATGGATGAGGCGGCCTCCCGGGTGCGGATCCATTCCTACACGCCGCCGCCCGACGTGAAGGCCCAGGAAAAGGAGCTGGAGCAGATCCAGCGCGAAAAGCAGGAAGCCATCGACGCCCAGGATTACGAGAAAGCCGCCTCCATGCGGGACCGCGAATCCGTACTGCGGAAGGAGATCGCCGCTCTGCGCGGCGCCTGGGAAGAGAAAAAGGCTTCCATCAAGGATACCGTGGGGGAGGAGGACATCGCGGTCGTGGTGTCCGGCTGGACGGGCATCCCCGTGCAGAAGATGACCGAGAACGAGAGCGCGAGGCTCATGCGCCTGGAGGAGACCCTCCACAAGCGCGTGATCGGTCAGGAGGAAGCAATCAGTGCCGTGGCCAGGGCTATCCGGCGCGCGCGCGCCGGCCTGAAGGACCCCAAAAGGCCCATCGGCAGCTTTATCTTCCTGGGCCCTACCGGTGTGGGCAAAACAGAACTGTGCCGTGCCCTGGGCGAGGCGATGTTCGGGGACGAGAACGCTCTCATCCGCATGGACATGTCCGAGTATATGGAGAAGCACACTGTGTCCCGCATGGTGGGCTCCCCGCCGGGCTACGTGGGCTATGACGAGGGCGGCCAGCTCACGGAGGCCGTGCGCCGCAAGCCCTATTCGGTGATATTGTTCGATGAGATCGAAAAAGCTCATCCCGATGTGTTCAATATCCTGCTGCAGATCCTGGAGGACGGCAGGCTCACGGACAATATGGGCCGCACCGTTTCCTTCCGCAACTGCATCATCGTCATGACCAGCAACGCCGGCGCCCTGACCATCAACAAGACCATGGGCTTCGGCTCCGGCTCCAACCGGTCCCTGGACTATGAGACCATGCGGGAGCGGATCCTGACGGAAGTCAAAAACGTGTTCAAGCCGGAGTTCATCAACCGGGTGGACGAGATCATCGTGTTCCACAAGCTCAGTGATGAGGATATCGGGAAGATCGCGTCCCTGATGATGGATCAGATCACCGCCCGGGTGAGGGAGCAGGGCGTGGACCTGGAATACGACGATACGGCGATCCGGTATCTGTCCGAAAAGGGCAGCGACGAGCAGTACGGCGCGCGCCCCCTGCGCAGGCTCATCCAGCGCACCGTGGAGGACGCCCTGAGCGAAAGGCTGCTCTCCGGCGAGATCCACCTGGGTGACCGGGTGCGGGTGAGGGCCGAGGACGGCGCTCTTAAGTACGAGCGGCTGGAGGATGAGGCCTGAAGCCCCGGAAGAAGAAAACTTTAAACCATAAAAAACCGGACGGTCTTTGATGACCGTCCGTGTTTTCGTTCGCGGGAACTGTCAGATCTTCAGGATGGCGGTAGCGATGGAGAAGTACACCGTCAGGGACGCCGCGTCCACGATGGTGGTGATGAGGGGGCTGGCCATCAGGGCCGGGTCCAGCTTGAGCTTCTTGGCCAGAAGCGGCAGGCAGCAGCCGATCACTTTGCTCATCAGCACGGTGCAGTACAGCGAGAGGGCCACTACGATGCTCACGGTCCAGCCCGCCTGGTTGATGAAATAGACCCGCAGCAGGGTGAATGCGCTCAGCACGGCGCCCACCATCAGGCCCACGCGGAACTCTTTCCACAGGATGCGGAAGATATCCCTGAACTGGATCTCGTTCAGCGCCAGACCACGGATGATCAGGGTGGATACCTGGGCGCCGCAGTTGCCGCCGGTGTCCATCAGCATGGGGATACAGGCCGTGAGCACCACGCTGGCGTTCTGCAGCAGATCCTCGAAATTGGTGATGATCATGCCGGTGAAGATCGCCGCGATGGACAAAAGCAGCAGCCAGGGGATACGGTTCCAGGCCAGTTTGAAGGGGGAGGTGTGGATGTAGGAGTCCTCCGACGGCGTCAGAGCGGCCATCTTTTCGAAGTCTTCGGTGTTCTCTTCCTGGATGACGTCGATGATGTCATCCGCGGTGATGATGCCCACCAGGCGGTTCTCCTTGTCCACCACGGGGATGGCCATCAGGTCGTACCGCCGCACCAGGCTGGCGACCTTCTCCTGGTCGTCCGTGGTGGCGACCGATATCACCGAGGTCTCCATCAGGTTGTCGATCAGGTCCTCATTGCGGGCCAGGATCAGCTTCCTTAGGGCCAGGGAGCCGATCAGGTGCCGGCTGTCGTCGATCACGTAGAGGGTGTAGATCGTTTCCTTATCGAAGCCGACGCGTTTGATCTCGTCCATGGTCTGCCCGGCGGTCATGCCGATGTGGGCCTCCATGTACTCGATGGTCATGATGGAGCCGGCCGAATTCTCAGGGTAATCCAGGAAATGATTGATGAGGTTCCTGGTCTCCGCGTCCGTATTCGCCAGTACCCTGGTGACCACGCTGGAGGGCAGCTCGTCCAGGAAGTCCACCGCGTCGTCCAGGAACATATCGTTGATGATGGAGCAGATCTGTTTGTCGCCGATAGAGTTGAGCAGCACTTTCTGCGCGTCGGCCGACATGTAGCTGAATACGTCGGCGCTGATGTCCTTGGGCAGCACCCGAAATACCATCAGCAGCTTTTCCGGGTCCAGGGTCTCCATAAACTGCGCGATATCCACGGGGTTCAGCACGCTGAGCGCACCCCGCAGTTCGCCGTGCCGGTTGGATGCGACCAATTGCTCCAAACGGCCCTGAATGATGCTCCAATCCATTGGAATACACCTGCTTTCCTGATAAAATGAAAGAAACACCTAACGGGTCTACCGATTAAGCGCAGGAAAACGACGTGCTCCGATGCTTGATCAGTCAGCTATACGGATGCCGTGAAGGGAATGAGATCCCGTATGGGCACCGGGTCGCTGCTCAGGCATCTATCGCCGTCATCCATTCCCTTCACCTCCTTTGTTGTTTTGTTCAAGTTTAGCCTTTTTTGGCGCGGGTGTCAAGCTTGCGCGGGCAAAAACATCCCTGCCCGGAGGCGGAAAAACCGGCC
>CADCQZ010000137.1 GCA_902803675.1 uncultured Eubacteriales bacterium | reverse complement strand
AGCCCGCCGAGGATGCCTTCCTTTTTCAGGGCGTCCAGCAGTTTTTCCGCGTCCGGGCACGTCGTCACGAACTCATGGAAAAACTCCCGTTCCGGATAGACCGCCTCAAGGCCGGCCTCCACCAGGGCATCCTTCAGATAGTGGGCCTTGGACACGCACTGGAGCGCGGCCTGCTTCAGGCCCCGGGGACCCATGGCGTTCAGGTAGGCGGCGGCGCGCAGGGCGCACAGCGCCTCGTTGGAACAGATGTTGGAGGACGCCTTTTCCCGGCGGATGTGCTGTTCCCTGGCCTGCAGGGTCAGCACGAAGGCCCGCTGCCCCCGGGCGTCCGTCGTTTCGCCCACGATCCTTCCGGGCAGCCGCCGCATCAATTTTGCCGTGGCGGCCATGAATCCCAGATAGGGGCCGCCCCAGGAGAGGGGGATGCCCAGGGACTGGCCTTCGCCCACGGCGATATCCGCGCCGCACTCGCCGGGGGTGCGGATCAGGGCCAGGGCGATGGGATCACAGTGCACGATGAGCCGCGCGCCGGACGCGTGGACCCGCTCCGCCAGATCGTCCAGGTCCTCCAGGCAGCCGTAATAGTTGGGCTGCTGCACCACAAGGCAGCTCACGTCGGGCACGAGCATCTCTCTGAGGGCGTCCGCGTCGGTGACGCCGAGCGGTGCGGGCACGTCCTCCACCTGCGCGTCCCGCCCGAAGGCGTAGGTCCCGATGACGGACCGCACCTTCGGGTCCACGCTCCCGGATACCAGGATCCGGCTGCGCTTCCTTTCCCGGCACATCTCGCAGGCCTCCGCCGCGGCGCAGGCCCCGTCGTATACGCTGGCGTTGGCCGCGTCCATGCCCGTCAGCTCGCAGATGTCCGTCTGGAACTCGAAGATGGACTGGAGCACGCCCTGGCTGATCTCCGCCTGGTAGGGGGTGTAGGCCGTGCGGAAGGCCTCGTGCCCCGTCACGGTGTCCACGATGGCGGGGATCATGTGCTTATAGGCCCCGGCGCCGCGGAACACGTGGGGGAACACGGTGTTTTCTTCGGCCAGCGCCTCCATCTCCCGCCGCACCTCCATCTCCGCTTTGCCCGCGGGGATCTTGAGCTTCTCTTTCAGCCGCACGGAGGAGGGCACGTCCCCGTAGAGGTCCTCCAGGCTCTTCAGGCCGCAGGCCTCCAGCATGGCCCGGTCCTCCTCCCGGGTGATGGGTACATAGGTCGCCATAATCCACCTCCGCTTACGGTCAGCAGGTCTTCAGATACGCCTCATAGGTCTCCGCGTCCATGAGCTCCGTTCTGTCGGTGATGTCCTTCACCTTGACGAACCAGCTGTCATAGGGCGCCTGGTTCATCCGCTGGGGCTCGTCCGCCAGGGTCTCGTTGACTTCCTCCACCTCGCCCGTCACCGGCGACACCACGTCGGAAACGGCCTTCACGCTTTCCACGTCGGCAAAGGTCTCACCGGCGGTCACGGGATCCCCCGCCAGGGGCAGATTGACGAACACCAGATCTCCCAGCTGGTCCTGAGCGTAATCGGTGATGCCGATCAGGGCGGTCCCGTCATCGCTGAACTTCACCCACTCGTGGGTCCGGGTATACTGAAGGTCTTTCGGATTGGTCATGGTCAGGTCCTCCTTATATGATTTTAGTGATCGGATACGTCATATGATACGGGCACGGTCACCTGGGCCGCCTGTAGAAGGGGAGGGGCACGGTCACGGCTTCCACCCGGCGGCCCCGCACGTCCACCTCGAGGCGGGCGCCCTCCTTGGGCACGTCCGCGCTCACCAGGGCCATGGCGAAGGCGCCGTTGAGGAAGGGCAGATGGGTGCCGGAGGTGGTCATGCCCACGCGCTCACCGTCCATGAACACTTCCTGGTGCTCCCTCGCGATGCCCCGGGAGGTGATCTTCAGGCCCACCCGGTGCCGGGAGGGGACTTGATGGGCGAGCAGTTCATCCCGGCCGATGAATCCCGGCTTGCCCAGCTTCACGAAGGCTCCCAGCCCCGCTTCCAGCGGCGTGATGTCATCCCCCAGCTCGTGCCCGTACAGGGGCATGGACGCCTCCAGCCTCAGGGTGTCCCGGGCGCCGAGCCCGCAGGGGATGAGCCCGTCCTCTTTCCCAGCGTCCGTCAGGGCGTTCCACATGTCCTCCGCCCGGTCGGGGGGCAGATAGATCTCGAAACCGTCCTCCCCGGTGTAGCCGGTGCGGCTCAGGATGCAGGGGATATCCAGGATAACGGTGTCGAACAGGGCCGTGTAGTATTTTTCCGGGACCGTGTCGGTGAGCCGCCGGAGGACCGCTTCCGCCTTCGGGCCCTGCAGGGCGATCTGGGCGTACCGGTCGGATACGTCGGTGACGGTGACATCCTCCGTCAGGTGGGCCCGCATCCATGCGACGTCCTTGTCCTTGTTGGAGGCGTTCACCACCACGAAATAGGAAGTATCCGTATTTTTGTACACGATCAGGTCGTCCACCGTGCCCCCGTCCTCCCGGCACATGGGGCTGTAGCGGCACTGCCCCGGGCGCATGACGGTGTAGTCGTTGGTCAGCAGATGGTTGAGATACCCGACCGCGCCCCCGCCTTCCACCAGCACTTCGCCCATATGGGATACGTCGAACAGCCCGCAGGCCGTGCGCACGGCCATGTGTTCCCGGATCACTCCGGTACCATACTGGACCGGGAGGCAGTACCCGCCGAACTCCACCATTTTGCCGCCGGCTCTCACATGAGCGTCGTACAGGGGCGTCTTTTTCGCGTCCATAAGCTCTTCCTCCTCGCGCAGTTTTTCGTCCCGGAACTTAAACAGGGCACAGAGCCTCCTGTCCGTGAGGCCTGTGCCCTGTCTTTTCACCTGAAAGATTCGGCGGCGGGGGCCGCCTTACTTCGTCGGTGCATCTCTGCTTTCCAGGGTGCGTCGGGATCCGATCCTTCTGCCTGAGAGTTTTTTGCCCCTTCGGCGTCCTGACCGGTGAGTCTGTCGGGATCTCTCTCGGATCCGTCTTCCGCTTCTGTGGTCATCATATGCCCAAATCAGACAAATGTCAAGGGCAAAAACGCTGTTTTACCAGGGCAGCGGGTGCCCCTGCCAGTCCAGATACTCCGGCCGGTCCGCCGTTCTGCGTTTCTCGTCCAGCACGGTCCTGAGGACGCCGGCGGCCGCGGCTTCCGGGCTGATGGCCGCGGTGGTGTCCAGGTGCCCCCGCATCCAGGTGGCGGCGTGGCCGGGATGGATCTGGATGACGCGCCCGCCGGCCTTGCGCAGGGTATTGTGGATGAGGGCGCCCTGCATGTTGTTGGCGGCCTTGGACATGCAGTAGCCGAACCAGCCGGTGCGCCGGCAGTCCGTGATGCTGCCCGCTTCCGAGGAGATGTTCACGACGGTCTTTTCCGCGCCCTTCATCAGCAGGGGGAGGAAAGCCGCCGTGACCCGGAGAGTGCCCAGGGCGTTCACGTTCAGCACTTTGAGCATCAGGTCGAAATCGAGCTCGTCCTCCGGCCCGTCCTCCATGTTCCCCAGGATGCCGGCGTTGTTGATCAGAAGATCCAGCCGGGGGAAGGGAAAGGCGGCCGCGGCGGCCCTGACGCTCTCGTCGCTTGCGATGTCAAGGGGGATCCCGACGAGTGCTTCCCCGCCGTCTTTCAGGCAAGCGGCAGGGGCCCCGCAGCCTGTCAGGAGCCCCGCCGCCACCGTGTACCCTCTTTCAACGAGCTGCCCGGCCAGGCACCGGCCGATGCCGTGGTCGCATCCCGTCACCAAAGCGTATCTCATCTGTTCGCCTCCTCACGGATCAGTCTCATCAGCTCCGGGTCCGTTTTCCCGCCGCGGTCGGGAATGAAGGGGTTGTTCCTCACGTCCGCGCCGCACAGGGCCCTGAGCCACACGAATGAGAGCAGGGCCATGCCGTAATCCGGGGTCATGTGGTAGCCGTCGCTGCACAGGGAGATGCCGCCGCTCTCCACCCGGAAGGGCGGCAGCTGCCTCACCCGCTGGATCACGTCCCCGCAGGGGATCATTTCCATCCCGTGCTTTGCCGCCATGGTGCCGTAGCAGATCCGCAGGCGGTCATACATCTCCTTCTGGTCACAGTGATACCGCGGAAAGGCCATGTGGTCGCTGCCTTTCTCGTAGGCCCAGGTCTCATGGAGCAGCAGCCGGGCCCCGGGCGCCGCTTTTCGCCAGGCATCCGTCAGTTCCGTGAGAAAGGGCTCGTAGGTATCCATCCAGCCGCTGTCGTGGCTGGCCTGCTGGGTCACGACGGCGTCCCATCCGCCCTGGGCCATCACGTCCCGGGCGGATACCGTTTTTCCGGTGGTCTCCCCGTTGATGTCGAGCTCGTAGGCCGCTTCCCCGGTGGACCAGTGCCGCCGGTGCGTCTCCAGGCTGCAGCCCCCGATGTACAGGTTCACGGCGGTGAGACTGATGCCCTGGGCGGCGGCCGTCTGGTGCAGGTAGGTGGTGGCGTTGCGTGAAAAGCTGTTTCCGATGGCGAGGATCTTCATGATCAGGTCTCCTTTTCGCGGCGATTGAAACGTTTTAAAAAATTATCCCGGACGTATTGACAATGAAACCGACCCGTGATATAGTCATGCACAGATTAAAACGTTTCAATTCGTTTGTCAATCATGTTTTAAGTTTTTCAAATTTCGGGAGGGGTGGCCGTGACTCGATCGATGATGACGCCGCAGCGGGGCGCCGGCAGGCAGACGGATGTGAAGCGCCTGACAGCCCTCGGGCTCTGCGCGCTGCTGATCCTTCTGCTTTTCGTGCCCGTTTTTCCGTGGATCCGCGCGGTCAATACGGAAGAATTATTCGACGTGATGGGCCTCAAATCCTCCGTCATCAAAAAACTCACTTTGGACCATTCCGTCCTCACGTTCCTTTCCTTCGTGGAGACCAGCAAGCAGGGCGTTCTCGGCTTCTGGGCCTTCCTGCTGCTGCTCATTTCCGCCGCGGCGGTCTTTTTCTGCCTGCTGGCTCTCGCCGCCTGGCTGAGGAGGGAGCGGGTGCGGGAGGGCAAGGGGCTGCTTCGGGCCTTCTCCCTGTTCCAGAAAGGCATGATCTTCACTTTCGCCGCGGCGGCGGGCACCGTCGGGCTGATCCTCTACGCCAACGGCCACTACGGCATGACGGGTTTCGTGCCCGGCGCCGCGCCCATCGCGGCGGCGGTGATGAGCGTGGGCGGATACCTCATCAGCAAGGGCATGGAGAAGGACGAGCGTTCAAGGTGCCGTGAGCACGGGTTCATCGAGGAGTTCCGCCGCAACTGGATCCTGTTTTTGTTCCTGGTGCCCTGCTTCGTTTTCTTCCTGATCAACAACTACCTGCCCATGACCGGCATCTACTTCGCCTTCACCCAGTTCAATTTCCGGGATCACCTGTTCGCCAGTCCCTTCGTGGGCTTCCGGAATTTCGAGTTCCTGGTCCGGTCCGAGATCCTGCACCTGACGCAGAACACCATCCTGTACAACATCGTGTTCATCGTGGTGGGCAACGTGCTGCAGATCTTCTTCGCCATCCTGATCTCCCACGTGACCAACAAGCGGCTGCGCAAGTTCTCCCAGACCATGATCTTCATGCCCTATTTCGTGTCCTACGTGATCCTGCGGGTGCTGGTGTACAACATGTTCGAGTACGAGGTGGGCCTGGTCAACAACTTCGTCACCTCCATGGGCATGCAGCGCATCGACTTTTACAACACCCCGGGCTACTGGCCCTGGCTGATCACCGCCTTCTACCTGTGGAAGAACATCGGCTACGGCATGGTGGTGTATCTGGCCACCATCACCGGCATCAGCACGGAGTACTACGAGGCGGCGCAGATCGACGGCGCCAATATCTACCAGCAGATCCGCTACATCACCGTGCCCCTGCTCAAGCCCACCTTCATCATCCTGCTGCTCTACGCTCTGGGCGGCATCATGAAGGGCCAGTTCGAATTGTTCTATCAGCTGGTGGGCAACAACGGCACCCTGTTCAACGCCACGGATATTTTCGATACCTATGTGTACCGCATCACCACCACCCAGCCCCTGAGCATGGGCCTGGGCACCGCCGCCGGTCTGTTCCAGTCGCTGTTCGGGCTGATCGTGATCGTGGTCACGAACGTGTGCATCAAGCACCGCAACCCGGAATACGCGCTGTTCTGAGGAGGGGAGGGGATCGTATGACCAACAAGATCAAGGATCGGACCACCATCCCGTTCCATATCGCCAAAGGCGTGCTGCTCACGCTCCTGTCGGTGATCTGCGTGCTGCCCTTCATCGTGATCATCTCCGGCTCTTTGACGGACAACTACACCATCCTCAAGGACGGCTTCAGCCTCTTCCCGCGGAACATCACCCTGGAGGCCTACCGCACCATCTTCCGTTCCCCGGAAGGCATCATCCAGGCCTACAAGATGAACTTCTACTACACCATCATGGGCACGGCCCTGGGGCTCCTGGTGATCACCCTGACGGCTTACGTGATCTCCCGCAGGGACTTCAAATACCGCAACAGCGTGTCCTTCCTGATCTATTTCACCACGATCTTCGGCGGCGGCATGATCCCCTGGTACATGATGTACGCCAACGTGCTGAACCTGCGGGGCTCCACCCTGGCCATCTGGTTCCCGGCGCTCATGTCCCCCTTCCTGGTCATCCTGATGCGCACCTTCATCACCGGGTCCGTGCCGGACGCGGTGGTGGAATCGGCCAAGATCGACGGGGCCGGCCACTGGATCATCTTCTGGCGGATCGTGCTGCCGGTGCTGGGTCCGGGCCTGGCGACGGTGGGCCTGTTCCAGGCCCTGGGCTACTGGAACGACTGGTACCGTTCCTCCATGTTCTCCACTTCCAGCGAGACCTGGTCGCTGCAGTTCTACCTGTATGACATGGTGAACTCCACCATGGCCATGCGGCAGATGGCCCAGAACGTGAGCCTGAACACCGCCGACCTGCCCACCCAGACGGTCAAACTGTCCATGGCCGTGGTGGCCACCGGTCCCGTGCTGCTGTTCTACCCCTTCGTGCAGCGGTACTTCGTCAGCGGCATCACCATCGGCGCCGTGAAGGGATAAAGAAGCTTGAAGGGCGAAATGCCTTCAGGATAAAACGTCAGACTATTATTAAAAGGAGGATCCCCATGAAACACTTCAAGCAGACCCTGAGCATCGTGACGGCCCTGATCCTGTGCCTGGCGATGGTCCCCGCCCTGGCCGCGGATGACCTGAGCCAGGAAGCGAACCTGGTCTTCTACGTGATGGGCGACGCGCCCAAGGATGAAGCGGCGGTGGAAGACGCCATCAACGCCATCCTGAAGGAAAAGTTCAACGCCACCATCGACTTCCAGTTTTCCACCTGGACCGACTTCAACCTCAAGTACAACAACACCCTGATCTCCGCCGGCGCGGACCTGATCTACGTGGCCAACTGGGAAAACTACGGCCTGAACGCCAACAGCGGCGCTTTCCTGGAAATGGATGAGCTGCTGGATACCTACGGCGCCGAACTCAAGGCCCTGTGCGGCGACGGCATGCTGAACATGTGCCGCGTGAACGGCGAGCTGTACTGCATCCCCGCCCTCTGGCCCGAATACGTCTCCCTGGGCATCAAATACCGCGAAGACCTCCGCGCAAAGAACGACCTGCCCTATCCCACCACGCTGGAAAACATCGAGGCCTACCTCCAGGGCGTCAAGGCCGCCGATCCCGCCCAGGGCCTGCTGCGCCCCACCAATACCGAATCCGCCTCCAGCCTGATCATCGGCTTCGACACCGCTTATCTGCTGGCCGCGAAATACGCCTGGGTCGCCCCCTTCGGCATGCCCTACGGCCTGACCGCCGACTATGACACCCCCGCCGATGTGTATGACTACTGGTTCTCCGATGCTTT
>CADCQZ010000136.1 GCA_902803675.1 uncultured Eubacteriales bacterium | reverse complement strand
TTGGCGGCGCCGTTATTGACGCCGCGGGACGGAAAAACTATAATCGTTCCGAAGGATATCACATTTGCGGGAGGCGCTCCATGATCAAGCCCATCGTGCACGATCCGATGTTCCTAAGCCTCCGGTCTTCACCGGCCACGGAGGAGGACGCGCCGGTCATCACCGATCTTACAGACACTCTCAGGGCCCATCAGGACCGGTGCGTTGGGCTCGCGGCCAACATGATCGGCGTGCGGAAAAGGATCATCGTGTACGCCGCGGGCCCCATGCAGGCGGTGATGGTGGACCCCGAGATCATATCCCGCTCGGGCCCCTACGACACGGAGGAGGGCTGCCTGTCCCTCCCGGGCGTAAGGCCGGTCCGCCGGTACCGGAAGATCACCGTGAGATACAAAGACCGGGCCTTCCGGGAGCGCACCGGCACCTTCGAGGGCTTCACCGCCCAGATCATCCAGCACGAGATCGACCACTGCGACGGAAAACTGATCTGACGGGGAACTGAGGCGGGCGCTTATTTCAATATCCGTGATGCGCGCTTGCGGATCTCACGGACCATCAGCGTGACGATCCGTTTGGGGTAGCGGTATTTTCCTTCGTCCGTGATGCTCAGGGCGGCGGCCGACCGCACTTTTTCCGTGAGGGCCGGATCCATCACCCTTCGCGCTTCTTCGAAAAAGTCATCGTACACACATGGGAACAGGGTGGAGGCGTACTCACTGAGCAGTTCCCCCGACTTCCAGTACTCATTCCCTGCGAAGTTGAACAGAGCGTTCCCGTGATCGAACAGCGGCGCCGGAGAGATGATCCGGTTGGTCCGGCTGTCCACCAGCAGGCCGAAATTGCCCAGATGTCTGTCCGTATTGCAGATCAGTGCGTCGAACACGATCATTTCATTGAGTGCGTTCACATATTCCGGCCCAAGCGTTTCATAATACTTTCTTACGGCAGCCATACCCCCGGCGCGGACGATCCGGCCCACCGGGATATAGGATGTGTCCTTGCTCGTGAAGATCTCACAGACTGAGCACAGGCTGCCCTTCCATTTGGCGATCCGGTAAGGGATCACGTTGAACCCAAGCTGCTTTCCCACGATCCAGGCGTATTTTTCGGAATAGGGCTCACAACCGCTGTTGGAAGCCCCTGAGGTGCCGCCTTTATACAGGCAGACCTTCCCGTCGATGCGCCGCCAGCATTTGGGGAGCATCCCGTTCGTGGTGAATTCCGGGGAAGATGCGAATGAGGAACGGACGGATGAACCGTATCCGGTGAAAGCGATATTCGCGAGGATCTGGCTGAACCTGTTTTCATAGAGATTGACCTGGCTGAAGGTCTTCCGCTCGTTTTCGTCCGTGACCCAGTAGGAATCGTTGAGGGAGAGCCCTTTGCATATGCTGATCACGTCCATGGGGCGGTTGGCGCTCAGGCCGCATCTGGCGAGAAAAGCGTTCACGAAAGCCCGGTTTTTCGGTATGGAGCGATGGCGGATCCATCGTGCCAGCCCTTTATCCGTCGGTTCCAGATCGAGCGGGAGCAGATCCCGCCTGGTCACGTCTGTGACGCGCAGGACGGGATCCGCCAGGTTCGAGATCACTTCAAACCTCATCAGATCCAGATCGAACAGTTTAAGAGTATGGATCACGGGGGCCTCCTGAAGTCGGCTGGTTTGATCTGCGGGGTGGGACTTTCCGGGCTCCGCACCGGATCCGGAAGCTGCCTTCATTATACCCGCAATGCCCCAAAAGCGCAATCACACGGGGGAAGTCTTTCACCGGTCGGATTGAATGAGGGCCCGAGAGCATGTTATAATATGTCAGCGGCCGCGATCGAGCGCCAGGACGCGGTTTGAAGAGGACGGATATGGAAGAACATTTTTTCGATACGGACAAATTGATCCCGACCTATTTCCGGCTTGCCCTGCCGGTGGTGACGGGCATGGTGGTCACCCTCGTCTACAACCTGGCGGACACCTGGTTCATCGCCCGGACGGGGGACGCCCTTTTGGTGGCCGGGGTGTCGCTGTGCTCGCCCCTTTTCATGGTATTGATGGCCGTGGGCAATATCTTCGGCCAGGGCGGCAGCTCCCTGATCGCCAGGCTCCTGGGCCGGGGCGAGGGGGAGAGCGCGGGAAGGGTGAGCGCCTTCTGCTTTTACGTTTCCATCCTCTGCGGCGTGGTCCTTGCCGTGCCCCTGCTCCTCTTCCGGCAGCCGGTGCTCTCCCTCCTGGGGGCCAGCGCGGACACCATGGTCCACGCGGAGCGGTACTTCACTGTGATCGCCGCGGGCGCGCCGCTGGTGATCCTTTCCTTCATCCACTCCAACCTCATGCGCAGCGAGGGCCTGAGCGCCCTGAGCATGGCGGGCACGGTGTCCGGCTCTGTATTGAACATCATCCTGGATCCCATCTTCATCAGTGTTCTGGGCTGGGGCGCCGGCGGCGCGGCCCTGGCGACGGTGCTGGGCTACGCGCTGTCGGACGCGCTCTGCCTTATTTTCGTGCTCAGGAAGAGCCGGGTGATTTCGGTCGACTTGAAAAGGGCCCGGGTGAGCGGCGGAGAAGCGGGGCAGATCCTGACCGTGGGCTTCACCGCGGCGCTGACCAACATCGCCTCCAGCGTCTGCGTGGTGATGATGGACCGGTTCCTTTTGCCCTACGGGGACGGGAAGATCGCCGCCCTGGGCATCGTGCTCAAGGTGGTCATGATCATCCAGCTCGTCCTGGTGGGCTTTTCCTTCGGCGGCGTGCCCCTGTTCGGGTATCTGTGCGGCGCGGGGGAGAGGGAGAAGCTGCGCCGGCTCAGGCGGTTCTGCCTCATGTCCCTGTGCGGCCTGGCGCTTTTTGAGTCCCTGGCGGTGATCCTGGGGGCGGAAGGGCTGATGGGCCTGTTCATCGATGACGCCGCCGTGGTATCAGACGGGGCGCTCATGCTGCGCTGGCAGGCGGCGGGCATGGTGTTCGCCGCGGCGGTGCTGATGCACACCTGCCTGTTCCAGGCCGGGGGGAAAGCGCTGTGCGCTCTCATCATGTCCCTCAGCCGGCAGGGCGTCCTGTTCGCCGCGGTATTTTTGCTGGCCACGACCCTGTGGGGATATCAGGGCTTCCTCGCCGCTCAGGCGGCCGCGGATCTTTTGAGCGCCGCGCTGGCGCTGATACTGTACCGTTCCGCCTTCGGGAAAGAGCCGGATACGGGAAAGGTGATCGGAGGGATCTGAAATGTCTGAGACCGCGTTGTATCTCATAGCTTTGGGGATCTGGTCGGCGATGGGCTTCGTGCTCATCGGGGTGGGGATCCACGCAAAACGGTATCAGCGCAAAAAGGAGATGGCCGAGACAAGGCCCGTGACCGGGAAGATCGTGGACGTGAGGACCAGGGTCACCCGCGGTCAGCGGACCCGCCGGACCCGGTACTATGTCCCGGTGGTGGAGTTCACCGTGGACGGGAAGACCTACCGGCTGGAAAACGAGAACGGCTTCAGGGACCGGGACAGGATCACCGTGGGCGGCACCGTGGACGTGATGACGGACCCGAAGGATCCCGAGCGCTTCCACCTCACCATGGACGATTCCAACACTAAGGACGGGGACAGCGTGATCCGCCTGGGCGTGATCTGGGTCGCCGCCGCCGTCGCGCTGGTCATCGTGTGCATGGCGCTGAAGGTGTTTTGAGTCAGCTCAGCTTTCGGTACTCCCGGGGAGAGAGGCCCGTGGCTTTTTTGAACGCGTCCCCGAAATAATTGCTGTCGCTGAACCCGCACTGGTCCGCGATCCGCGTCACGCTCAGGTCCGTGTTCAGCAGCAGCTCACAGGCCTGCCGGATCCTGTAGTGCACCAGGTATTCCCGCACGCCGAAGCCCGTCTCCTGATGGAACACCCGGGACAGATGGGAGGGGCTGACCGCGAAGTGCGCCGCCACATCCGTTAAAGTGACGGGCTCCGCGGCGTGCTCGCACAGATAGGCGGCCACCTCGCGCATGCGGCCGTGGACCGGGTCATCGGCCCCGGCGAACTCTTCCTCCCCGGCCCGGTAGCGCTTGAGGGAGATCAGTATCTCGGCAAGGAGCGTAAGGCACAGGCCTTTCCCGAAGGGCGGCTGGTTCTCGAATTCGTGCAGCATCCGGTTCACCAGAAGGAGCACCGCTTCCTGCCGCTGGACCGGGGCCCTGACCTTTCCCGCCCGGATCGCCGTTTCCGAGATGTCGGCCCCTAAAAACGCGTCGATCTTCCCGGCCGTTTCCACGGAAAAGGAGATGACGTATTTGGTGTTCTGCCCCTGTGATGTGAAGTCCGTCTTGTGCAGGGTCCCGGCGGGGATCAGCGCGAAGTCCCCGGCCTCGAGCCGGTAGGCCCGCTGCCCGATGAACACGCTGCACCGGCCTTCCGCGATATAGAAAAACTCATGATACCGGTGAAAGCGCTCGCCGTCGCCCTTTCCCCGGCCCATCCGGCTCTCCTTGAGTATTTTCAGATCCATCATCCGGCGCGTTTTCTGTTCCACTTTTCTTCCCCCTTCCGGCCCTCCGCCCGGCGGCGCCGGGCGTGCCCCACGCGGGATATTATACCCGGATCGGCGGCCATGTACAACAAAAAATCTGTAGTTTTATGGATCATTGCGCCGATTTCAGTAGATTTTAAATGAATTTTGCTGTATCATTCTTCTCGTTCCGGGGGACGGGAAAAGATCCCCGGGAACGATAATAAACAGACATTAAGGAGATTTAAAGATATGACGCGCAATGATATGAATGAGAACATGAGGAAAAACAATGCCGTGGGCCGCTTCCTGGACATGGTGCGCAGGACGGACAGCCGCCGCGCCCGCAGCGATCTGGACTTTTACACCTACAGCGCGATGCCGGCGCTCCTGACCATGCAGGCCGGCCTGAAGCAGGAGCAGCTCTGACCCCTCCCGCCGCGGCAGGGCAAAGCCCCCGTGTCCCGATCGGATCGATATCATGATCCGACCCCGGACGCGGGGGCTTTTATCGTTCCGGCGGCGCGGCCCGGGAGGCCTTCTGCCGCGATACCATCGATGAGTATCCTGAAGCGGCCGGGTCAGACACCGCTCCGGCCGGACTTCGGGTCTTCACAGGGGCTCAGCTTATTTCGCTGTTTCTTTGAGGGCTGCCAGCGCCCAGGTACGGATCTGTTCGGCGGTGCTGCGGTTATCGATCCGCCTGGCTTTGAGCCAGACGGCCCCGGCAGTGACCTTTTCCAGGTTGGAGGCGCTTGAGCCCGCGCCGCTGGAGGCGGAGGTGCAGAAGGGCACGATCGCCTTTCCGGAAATGTCGACGCTTTCCAGCAGCGTGTACAGGATCCTCGGAGCCTGACCGTGCCAGATGGGATAACCGATGAAGATCACATCGTACTGTTCCAGGGATCCGGGCAGGACGGCGATACCGGGACGGGCGCCGGGGTCGTTCTGCTCTTTGTCGGCCCGGCAGTCGGTGTAATACTTCAGATCGGCATCGGTGTAGGGCTGTTCGGGAACGACCTCGAACACGTCCGCTTCCAGCGCTTCCGCGGCGGTCAGGGCGACCGCCTTCACCGTATCTTATTTCAACTGCCGGTAGGTCTCATCTGAGACCGGCTCCAGTCACTCCGCGCGGGCGTTCTCGCCCGGCACCTCAACGGCCAGATGGCTGAACCAGCTGTCAGGCGCGGCGCCGTGCCAGTGCTTGACCCCTGCCGGGATATCCACATGATCGCCGGGCTTCATCTCGACCGGCTCCCTGCCCCACGCCTGATAGTATCCGCGTCCGCCGACGCAGATCAGCATCTGCCCGCCGCCCCTGTCGGCGTGATGGATATGCCAGTTGTTCCTGCATCCGGGCTCAAAGGTCACGTTATAGATCGGCACCTGCGCCGTGGAGATCGGCGCGAGATAGCTCTGCCCGATAAAGTACCGGGCGTACGCGTCATTCGTTCGTCCGATGGGGAAAAAGATACTGTTCTGATACTTCTCTTTTTCCGTCGGCGCGGGGATGTCCTCGTTCCATACTTCCTTCGCCAGCCGGAACACCGCCCAGCCCTTGGGCCAGCCCACGTACATCGTCGCGTGGGTGATCACGGCGGCGATCTCTTCCCTGGTGACCCCGTGGGCCTTGGCGTTCTGC
>CADCQZ010000135.1 GCA_902803675.1 uncultured Eubacteriales bacterium | reverse complement strand
GGCAGTTCCGCCGGCAGATGGGTGGAGGCGGTCTTGTAGATCGCGGTGATGATCTCGATGGTGCGGCGTCCGTCCTCGCCGGTGACGGCGGGCTCCCTGCCCGTTTCCACGGCGGTGATCACGTCCTCCAGCTGGCCCGTGTGCCGCTCGTATTCGAGCTGCGGCAGGGAAGAAAGATAGTCTGCCGCCTTCTTCTCGAACTCCCTGTCCGGGGTCTTCAGCGGGAAGGCGTTGGGCTGGGGGATGGAGGCGAACACGTCATAGGGCGCGCCGATCCGGGCCTTTTCGCACTGGAACACCAGTTTCTGATCCTCCCCGTGATGCACCACCGAGGCGGTGACCGTGGCCAGCGCCCCGGGATACTCCATCACCGATACGCTCAGGTCTTCCACCTCGGCGTTGTCGTGGGCGGTATTGGCCATCACGCCGGTGATCCTTTGGGGCAGGCCCATCATCCAGCCCAGCATGTCGATGTGGTGCACGGCGTGGTTGAGCGTGCAGCCGCCGCCCTCCTTTTCCCAGGTGCCCCGCCACCACAGGTCGTAGTAATTGCGCGCCCGCCACCAGAAGGAGTCGATCTGGGCGTGGCGCACCGGGCCCGCGATGCCGCTGTCGATCAGGGCCTTCAGGTCCCGGATGGGCTTGCGGAAACGGTTCTGGGCGATGATCGACAGGATCTTCCCGCTCTCGTCCCGGGCCTTGAGCATCGCGTCGCACTCCTCCAGGGAGGCGGCCATGGGCTTTTCGCACACCGCGTGTTTTCCGCTTCGCAGGGCGTTGATCGTGATGGATGCGTGGCAGTAGGGCGGGGTGCACACGTCCACCAGGTCGATGTCCTGCCGGGGCAGGATGTCCCGGTGATCCTCGTACGTGTCGCAGGAAAGGCCGAATTCCTCGGCGAACTTTTTCGCCTTCCCCGGGATGATGTCCGCCAGCGCCGTGACGCGGCAGCGGTCCTTCAGGGCCAGGTACGCTCTCATGTGTTCGTGGGCGATCCCGCCCGTACCGACGATCGCGATCCGGATCAACGCGCCTCATCCTCCTTTTCGGGGTATCTGGTCCGCGGGCAGTCCGTCAGATCCTTCAGGTATTTCTTCATATAATATTTACACATTTCCGGGTCATGGCTCCGCCAGTTGCCGCACTCATCCGCCTTCGCGCCGGGGATCTCCCCCTCGTAGCCGATGATGAAGGCGCACATGCTCTTGACCCTCTCCAGGATGTCCTCCGGCTTCAATTCGCCGAACAGGACCAGATAAAAGCCGGTGCGGCAGCCCATGGGGCCGAAATATACCACGTCTTCTTTCCCCGGGCTGTTGCGCAGGTAAGTGGCCCCCAGGTGCTCCGCGGTGTGCATGGCGGGGATGTCCATGGGCGGTTCCCGGTTGGGGGCGGTCACCCGAAGATCGAAGGTGGTCACCGTGACATCGCCGCGCCTGTCGACGCGGGACACATAGATCCCCGGCATGAGCTTCGTATGGTCGATGGTAAAGCTGGCTATTTTTTCCATTGCGGCGTCCTCCCGAACATATTCACGCCCATCATACCACAGGGGGAATGACAAATCCATCCCCGATCTCCGGGCTTATAAAAATATAGAATACCGCCCCAAAAAGATTTGCCGCATTTTTCCGTTTTTGCATGTAGGAAAACGGCCGGATCTGTCGTATAATAAGAATTAGGAGCGGTATGGCCTTGTACGCCCCGCTTACTCCTGAAAAAAGAGGTTGATACCATTATGTCCAAGATCGATCTGACCCGGTACGGCATCAGCGGAACGACTGAGATCGTATACAATCCTTCCTACGAGAGCATGTTCAAGGATGAGATGGATCCTTCCCTGGAGGGCTTCGATAAAGGCCAGCTGACCGAGCTGGACGCCGTGAACGTCATGACCGGCGTGTACACCGGCCGGTCCCCCAAGGACAAGTTCATCGTGATGGACGACACGTCCAGGGACACCGTGTGGTGGACCAGCGACGAGTACAAGAACGACAACCATCCCGCTTCCGAGAGCACCTGGGAAGCCGTCAAGGCCATCGCGCAGAAGGAACTGTCCGATAAGAAACTGTACGTGGTGGACGCGTTCTGCGGCGCCAACGCCGACACCCGCATGGCGGTGCGCTTCATCATGGAAGTGGCCTGGCAGGCCCATTTCGTCACCAACATGTTCATCCGCCCCACCGCGGAGGAACTGGCGAACTTCACCCCCGACTTCGTCGTGTACAACGCGTCCAAGGCCAAGGTCGAGAATTACAAGGAGCTGGGCCTCAACTCCGAGACCGCCGTGGTCTTCAACCTCACCAGCCGTGAGCAGGTCATCATCAACACCTGGTACGGCGGCGAGATGAAGAAGGGCATGTTCTCCATGATGAACTACTACCTGCCGCTCAAGGGCATCGCCGCGATGCACTGCTC
>CADCQZ010000134.1 GCA_902803675.1 uncultured Eubacteriales bacterium | reverse complement strand
TCCCTGGCGGCGCTCTACATCGCCTGCGGCCTGGATCCCCATGAGAACATCCTCTACTGCCAGAGCCATGTGCCCGCCCACGCGGAACTGGCCTGGATCCTCAACTGCTACACCTACATGGGCGAGCTGAGCCGCATGACCCAGTTCAAGGACAAGAGCCAGAAGCACGCGGACAATATCAACGCGGGCCTGTTCACCTATCCGGTGCTGATGGCGGCGGACATCCTGCTCTACCAGACGGACCTGGTGCCCGTGGGCGCCGACCAGAAGCAGCACGTGGAGATCTGCCGGGACATCGCCCAGCGCTTCAACAGCGTGTACGGCGACGTGTTCCGCATCCCCGAGCCCTATATCAGGAAGAGCTCCGCGAAGATCATGAGCCTGACGGAACCCACGCGGAAGATGAGCAAGTCCGACCCCGAGGAGAGCTTCGTGAGCATCCTGGACGAGCCGAACATCATCCGCAAGAAGATCCGCCGCGCGGTGACGGACTCCGAGACCGAGATCCGCTTCGATCCGGAGAACAAGCCCGGCGTGTCCAACCTGCTGACCATCATCGCCGCCCTGGAGAACAAGACCCCCGAGGACGTGGAAAAGGACCTGAGCGGCCTGGGCTACGGCGCCCTCAAGGACGCGGCGGCGGAAGCGGTGATCAAGGAGATCGCCCCCGTGCAGGAGAGATACAAGCAGATCATGGCGGACAAGGACGCCCTCAACCAGATCCTCAAAGAGAACAGCGAGAGGGCCTACGCCCTGGCCCGGAAGACCCTGAGAAAGGTATACAAAAAAGTGGGGCTGTACCAGCTGTAAGGAGGCGTTTCCCTTGCGTATCGAGAACGTAAAGCTCCCCCGGGAGAGCGGCGTGCCCCCCATCGCCCTTACGATGTGGATCCCGGAGGGCGAACCCAAAGGCGTGGTGCAGATCCTGCACGGCATGGCCGAGCATATCTCCCGGTATGACCGCCCGGCCCGCGCCCTGGCCGGGGCGGGATATCTGGTGGCCGGGCACGACCACCGGGGCCACGGCCCGGACTGGCCGAAGGACAAGCTGGGCTGGTTCAGTGAAAAGGACGGCTGGAAAAAGATCCTGGAGGACGCCCACAAGGTCACGGGATATCTTTCCGGGCGCTTCCCCGGGACGCCCCTCATCCTTCTGGGGCACTCCATGGGCTCCTTCCTGGCCCGGGAGTACGCCCTTGTGTGGCCCGGGGAACTGAGCGCCCTCATCCTGTCCGGCACGGGCAGCTACGGCCGTCCCCTCGCCATGGCGGGCAGCGTTCTCGCGGGCCTGACACCCCCCGGCAAACCCGCCGCCCTGGTGGACAGGATCGCCTTTTCCGGCAACAACAAGGCCTTCGCCCCGGCCAGGACCCCCTTTGACTGGCTGAGCCGGGATGAGAAGGAAGTGGACAAGTACGTATCCGACCCGCTGTGCGGGTTCACCTTCACGGGCAGGGCCTTCAGGGACTTTTTCGGCGGCCTGACGCGGTTGACCGATCAAAAACGCCTCAAAGTCATGGACCCGGACATGCCCGTCCTGTTCATCTCCGGGGACAGGGACCCCGTGGGGGCCATGGGCGCGGGCGTGAGGGAAGTGGAAAAGAGCTTCCTGGACGCGGGCATGAAGCGCGTCAAATGCCTCTTGTACCCGGGGGCGCGGCACGAGCTTTTCAACGAGACCAACAGGGACGAAGTGCTCAAAGACCTGATCGGATGGCTCGACAGCATTGACGGAGGTGCGGTATGAGCGCGAGACTGAGACCCTTCCCCGGCCTGATCACGGATGTGCACGGCATCCGGGTGGGCCAGGCCGAGAACACGGCAGGAAAGACCGGCTGCACCGTGGTGCTCTGCGGCCGGGACGGTGCCACCGGCGGCGGCAGCGTGCGCGGGGCGGCCCCCGGTACCCGGGAGACCGACCTGCTCCGGAGCGAGAATTTCGTGGAAACGGTGCACGCCGTGGTGCTCTCCGGCGGCAGCGCCTACGGCCTGGAAGCCGCGGGCGGCGTGATGCGCTATCTGGAGCAGAGCGGCGTGGGCCTGGATATGGGCGTGGCCCGGGTGCCCATCGTGCCCGCCGCCGTGCTCTATGACCTGAGCGTGGGCGATCCCTACGCCCGGCCGGACGCGGTGATGGGCCGCCTGGCCTGCGCCAACGCGTCCAAGATGTTCAAGCAGGGCCCCTACGGCGCCGGCTGCGGCGCCACCGTGGGCAAGCTGGTGCCCGGCGCGGTGCCCCATCCCGGCGGCGTGGGCTCCGCCTCCGTCACCCTGCCCGAGGGCGTCACGGTGGGCGCCATCGCGGCGGTGAACGCCGTGGGCGATGTGTACCACCCCGTCACCGGCAAGCCCGTGGCCTGCGGAAGGATGCCCGACGGCAGCCAGGTGCTGGCGGAAGGGCTGCTCTTCGGCCAGGCCCCCGCGCCCCAGACCATCCGCCTGAGCCCGCCGGGCAGCAACACCACCATCGGCGTGGTGGCGGTGGACTGCAAGCTCACCAAGGCCCAGCTGAACCGCCTGGCGGACACGGCCCATGACGGCCTGGCCCGCACCATCCGCCCGGTGCACACCCAGATGGACGGGGACACCGTTTTCTCCCTGGCCACCGGCCGGGTGAGCGCCGAGGTGAACCTGATCAAGCTGTGCGCCGCCGCCGCGGAAGTGATGGCCCGGGCCATCTTCAACGCCGTGGCCTGGTCCAGATGATCCGCGGGATCGGCGTGGATGTGAGCGCCGTGAGCCGCTGGGAGGACGAAGACGCCCGCGCGCATCTCTTGCGCGCGGCCTTCAGCGAAGAGGAGGCCGCCTGGGTGAGGAGCCGCGGGGCCATGGCGCCCCAGAGCGCCGCCGGCCTCTTCTGCGCCAAGGAAGCCTTCCTGAAGGCCCTGGGCACGGGGCTGGGCGGCGTTCATATGCGGGACATCGTGATCGGCCACACCCCCGCCGGCGCTCCCTGTTACGTGATGAACGGGGCGGTGAGGGAAGCCCTTGAGCGTTTTGACGCCGACAGCGCTTTTTTGAGCATCAGCCATGACGGCGGCATCGCCGCGGCGTTCTGCGTGATCGGCCGCGGGGAAGGAGGACCATGCTCAGATACCTGACCGTACAAGAGATGCGCGACACGGAAAAGGCCGCGTTTTCCATGGGCGTGCCTTCCCTGCTGCCCATGGAGACAGCCGCCCGGGGCCTTGAGAAGGCCCTGTGGGAGCGCTGCCCCGGGGGGCGGGCGCTCTTCGTGTGCGGCGCGGGCAACAACGGCGCCGACGGCCTGGCGGCCGCCCGGCTCTTTCACCTTCACGGCGGGCGGGCCGAAGCGCTCCTTGTGGGCTCCCGCTTCACGGAAGAGAACCTCCTCCAGCAGAAGACCTTACAGTATCTGGGCATCCCCGTGACGACGGACCCCGGGAGCGCGCGCTTT
>CADCQZ010000133.1 GCA_902803675.1 uncultured Eubacteriales bacterium | reverse complement strand
TCCAGCACGAATATCACCGGGTCCGCCAGGATCGCCCTGGCGAAGGAGATCAGCTGCTTTTCGCCCGTGGACAAAAGGGCGCCGCCTTCGCCCACCGGGGTATCATAGCCTTTTTCCTTGTTCATGATCAGGTCGTGGGCGTTGACCATTTTCGCGGCGCTGATGATCTCCTCGTCCGTCGCGTCCAGGCGGCCGTAGCGGATATTGTCGGCGATGGTGCCCGAGAACAGCCGGGGCTCCTGCAGCACGTACCCCAGATGGCTCTGCAGCCACAGCTGGGAACGCTCCCGGTAATCCACCCCGTCGATGAGGATGCGGCCCGTCACCGGCTCATAGAACCGGCAGGCCAGATTGACCACTGTGGATTTGCCGGCGCCCGTGGGGCCCACCAGGGCGATGGTCTGGCCGGGCTGCACGTCCAGGGAGAAGTCCCGGAGCACGTCACTGCCCTGCCCGTAATGGAAGGAGACCTTTTCGAAGGTGATCCTTCCTTTCATCTCGGGCCAGTTCTCCCTGTGGGGATCCAGGGCGCCGCCGTATTTTGCGAGGATCTCGGGACTGTCCGCGATCTCCGGTTCCGTTTCCAGCAGCTCGACCACCCGTTCCGCCGCCGCCTGGGCGGACAGGATATCGGAAAAAGTGATGGCCAGGCCCCGGATCGGGTCGAAAAACTGGAGCGTGTAGCTGATGAACACCTGCATCGTGCCCACGGTCATGATCCCGGCGTACACCTTGAGGCCCGCGGCCCACAGGGCATAGGAAGTCGCCGCGGAGCTCAGGGTGATGACCAGGGGCAGGAACAGCCCGCTCAGGGTCGCGGACCGCATGCTCAGGGCGTGCATCCTGTCGGTCAGGGCGCCGAAGGCGCGCACGTTCTCTTCCTCCCGGGGAAGGGTCTTGCTGGTGGCGGCTCCCAGGATCCCCTCGTTGAACGCCGCCGTGATCCGGGAATTGGTCTTGCGCACCTTGCGCTGGGCCTTCAGGATCTTTCTCTGGAACACCCAGGAGAGCACGGCCAGCACGGGGATCACCAGCAGCACCCGGCCCGTCAGTTCCCGGCTCAGGCTGAGCATGGACACGCCGGCCAGGACGATGTAGGTGATCGAATACCCGATGTCGCACAGGGCCCAGCCGATGGTCTCGCCGAGCCTGGCGCAGTCACTGGTGAGCCTTGACAGGATGGTGCCCGCGGGGGTTTTGTCATAATAGGAGAAGGGGAGGGCCTGCAGGTGCCTGTAGCTCATGTCCCGTATCGTGTAGCAGATGCCGTACTCGGCGTGGATGGCGAAATACTGGAACGCGTAGCACAGCGCTGTCTGCAGGATCATCAGCACGATATACACCGCGATGACTATCCCCAGGCCCGAAGTGGTCCCGGGCGTGATATGCTCGTCGATCACGTGGCGGGTGACCAGGGGCCAGATGACGTCGATGGCGGATACCAGGGCCATGGTGATAAAGAGCAGGGCCAGGTCCTTCCAGTAGGGCCTTGAGTATCCGAGCAGCTTGCGCCACAGGCGCACGTTCAGCCTGAGCGGAGCTTCCTTATTATTGTCGTTATGATCGGCCGTGGAACTCATTTTTATCCTTTCATGGTCAGGCCTGGGTGATATTGGCCTGGATGTCGTAGATCCGCCGGTACAGTCCGTCGTTCCGGATCAGCTCCTCGTGGGTCCCCAGCTGGGATACCTGCCCGTTCTCGATGACCAGGATCAGGTCCGCTTCCATCAGGGTGCTGATCCTGTGGCTGATGATCAGGGTGGTGGTGCCGTCGCGGTGCTTTTTCAGCGCCTTCCTGACGGCGATATCCGTTCTGGCGTCCACGGCGGACAGGGAGTCGTCGAAGATCAGGATGTGATCGTCCTTGAGCAGGGTGCGGGCGATGGCCATCCGCTGTTTCTGGCCGCCCGACAGGGTGACGCCCCGCTCGCCCACCAGGGTATCAAGGCCGTTTTCGCTGTTCAGGATGAATTCCTCGGCCTGGGCGTCCCGCGCCGCTTCCAGCGCTTCCTGCGTGCCGATGCCCGGCACGGCCGCCTTGAGGTTGTCCTCCAGGCTCATGGAATACAGGAACGGCTCCTGGAGGATCAGGCCCACGTGACGGCGGAGATAGTCCTTCCGGATATGCTTGAGGGGCACGCCGGAGATCGTGATCTCTCCCTGATCGTAGTCATAGAGCCGCTGGAGCAGCAGGGCCAGGGTGCTTTTCCCGCTGCCGGTGGGCCCCAGGATCCCGACGGTCGCGCCGCCGGGAAGGGTCACGGTGAAGTCTTTGAGCACGGGTTTGTTCCCGTCGTAGCCGAAGGTCACGTGGTCGAACACGATATCGCCCCTCAGATCCGGCGTTTCTCCGGGCTCATCCTCCTCGGGCGGCGTGTCCAGGATCTCTTTCATACGCTTGAGGGCCACGGAAGCCTTGCCGCCGTCCGCCAGGATACGGCCCAGCTGGCGGATGGGCCAGAGCATCCGGCTCACATAGGTGGTGAACACGATGGCCGTGCCCACGGTGATCTCGCCCCGGGCGGCATAGACGGCGCACATCACCAGGGTGATCAGGCACTGGGCGCTGGAAAGCATGTCGGTGACGGCCCAGTACATGGCCATGAGCTTCCCGGTGGACATGGACTTGTCGCGGAAAGCGGCGGAGGCTTTCCTGAACCTTTCCTCCTCGAACATCTGCCTGCCGAAGGACCGGACCACCCGCACGCCGGTGATCCCCTCCTGGAGCACGGCGCTCATGGCGCCTTCGGCCTGATCCGTTTCCTCAAAGCGGGCGATGACCCACTTCATGAACAGCCAGGCGAACAGGAACAGCCCGGGGACCAGGGCCAGGGAGTACAGCGTGAGCGGGATGTGGGCCGAGACCAGGTAGCTGACGGCGATGACGATCGTGACCAGGGATGAGATGACGCTCATCAGCTGCACCGCGAGGAAGCGCCTCACAGTGTCCACATCGGAGGTGCAGCGCTGTATCAGATCGCCTGTCTGGGCCTTGACGTGATAGGCGTAGGGGAGGCGCTGCAGCCGGTCGTAGAGCCTGAACCGCAGGTCCCTGGCCGTGCCTTCGCCCATGGAGGCCTGCAGCCGCGCCTTCAGGAAACTGAAAGTGCCGCTGATCACGCTGACCAGGACGGTCGCCAGCGCCAGGACGGCCACCTCGTTGGGCACCTTTCCGCCGCTCAGGGTCTCGTAGGCGCGCGTGACGGCAAACGGCAGCCGGCTGGGCTGCCCCCTGAAAACGTGATCCACCATTTCCGCCAGCAGCAGCGGGCTGAGCATGTCCGCCAGCGCCGATATGAGCGCGCTGAGAGAAGCGCCGATGAACAGGCCCTTGTTTTTCTTTATCAGTCCGGCCGTGAGGCCGTTTTTTCGATCGCGGGACGGCATTTTTCCTCCAAATAAAAAACCCGGCGGCCGCCGGGTGTGAAAACGCGCAGAAATACGCTGTGTCTACAGGCCGCGGCAAACAGTAATACCATGATAACGCTCAAAGATCATCCCTGCCGCCTCCTTAAAACGAAATAACATGGAAAAGGATACCATAACGAGTGGACGGTGTCAAGCGCCCGCGCGCTTAAATACCGTTCCCGCGGGGGAGGGGAACGCGCCGGAAATATTACAATTTGTCAACAATTTCTTTGGCTCGTTGCAATTGTGTATTTCATTTGATAAAATACACAAGATATTGTATCTGTGAGGTTTTTTCAATGAGCTGGCTATGGATCTTCCTGTGTGTGATGCTTTTTATTTCGGGCCTGGCGATACTTTTGTGGCAGCGGGTGGAGAATGCCCATCAGCTGGTGGCGATGCGCAAGCTGCGGGGCAGTGATCTTTACGCGGCGCTGTATCCGGTGCTCGAGTCGGCGCTGGAAAAGGGGATCGACGAGATCCGCATCGAGAAAGACAGTGTGACCTTCATGGGGATCGTGCCGCCCGGGATGTCGGGCCTGTTCGATTTCGCATCGGAGGGATACCGCTGCCTGGATTCCTACCGGCTCAAGACCCTGACACAGCTGATCGCCCTGGACGCGCAGGATCTGCAGTCGGAAAAGTATTTCGCGCTGCACAGGTATAAAGTCATGCGCCCCAACGGCGAGATCGACAAGGCTTACGTTTATTCCGCCCGGGCGGGATACCGCCAGATGGTCAGGCGGCGCATGGGTCAGACCGAATCGGAAAGGGTGTATTGATGCCGTCAGAACAGATCCTCCATTTAAAAGGGATAACCAAACAGTACCGTACCGGCTCCATGGTGGTTGATGCGCTTCGCGGGGTGGACCTGAGCTTCAACACCAGGGAGTTCGTTTCTGTATTGGGGCCTTCAGGCTGCGGCAAGACCACGCTCCTGAATATCATCGGCGGGCTGGACCGGTATACCGATGGTGTCATGACCATCTCCGGCCGGGATACACACGCCTATACGGACCGGGAATGGGACGATTACCGCAATCACCGCATCGGCTTCGTGTTCCAGAATTACAACCTGATCCCGCATCAGTCGGTGCTGAGCAATGTGGAGCTGGCGCTGACCCTGAGCGGCATCGGCACCGATGAAAGAAAGCGCCGTGCCGGAGAAGCGCTCCGGAGCGTGGGCCTCGGGGACCAGGCCGGCAAAAAGCCCAATGAGCTCAGCGGCGGGCAGATGCAGCGCGTGGCCATCGCCAGGGCGCTGGTGAACGATCCGGACATCATCCTGGCCGACGAGCCCACCGGCGCCCTGGACAGCGAGACCAGCGTGCAGGTGATGGAGCTCCTCCGTAAGATCTCGGAAACGAAGCTCGTGATCATGGTCACCCACAATCCCGAGCTCGCCGAAAAGTATTCCACCCGGATCATCCGTCTGCTGGACGGGAAGGTGGTGGAGGATACCCGTAGAGACGACAGTGCTGCGGCGGAGGGCCGGGCGCCGGAGGGGAAAGGGAAGCTCGCCCGCATGCGCTTTGGTACGGCGGTCTCCCTGTCCTTCAACAATCTGCTGACCAAGAAAGGCCGCACCTTCCTGACGGCCTTCGCCGGTTCCATCGGGATCATCGGCATCGCGCTGATCCTGTCCATCTCCACGGGCGTCCGGGAGTATATCGACCGCGTCCAGCGGGATACCCTGTCCACCTATCCCCTCCAGATCGAGGACAGCGCCATGGACATGACCGCCATGATGCTCTCCTCCGCCGCCCAGCGGGAGGATATGGCGGTGACTGTGCCCGACGGCGTGATCCGTTCCGGCGACATGATGAGCAGGATGCTCAACACCTTCAACGCCGCGGTGAGCAGGAACAACCTGGCCGCCTTCAGGAAGTACCTGGAGAGCGAAAAGGAGATCCGGGACCTGGTCACGGATATCCGCTACGGTTACGGGACGGACCTGATGATCTACCGCCGGGAGAACGGCGAGGCCATCCAGGTCAACCCCAGCCGAGTGCTGGAGCTCAGCGGCCTGATGGGGACCCAGGGAGGATCGGCCATGACGATGATGTCCTCCTCGGCCTTTTCCCAGGCCGCGTTCAGCCGGCTCAACGTGTTCTCGCCGCTGCTGGAGAACGACGACCTGCTCAGGGACCAGTATGAGCTCCTGGCGGGGCACTGGCCGAAAAGCGACGATGAACTGGTGCTCTTCGTCACCAGGAACCGTCTGGTCAGCGATTATACCCTGTACGCTCTGGGCCTCAGGCCCCAGAGCGAGATCGCGGAGCTGACGGAAAAGAGCGTCGCCGGCGAGACCATCACGGTGGAGCCGATGGAGATGACCTATGACCAGCTGCTCTCTCTCCGGTTCACGCTCCTGCTGCCGTCGGATCTGTTCAGGGATAACGGGGACGGCACCTTCACCGACATGACCGGTGATCCCGCCTATCTGGAAGAGGCCCTGTCCCGGGGACGGGAGCTCAAAGTGACGGGCATCCTCTGCCCCAGGGAGGACGCGGTGGCTACCCAGCTCACCAGCGGCATCGGATATCTGCCCTCGCTGCAGCGGTGGGCGATCGAAAGCGTCGATTCCAGCCCCGTGGTCACCGCCCAGACGGCCGACCCGGAAACGGATGTGCTCACGGGCCTCAGGTTCGGCGGCGGGAACGTGCTGCCTTTTTCCCTGGACGATATCGACTTCGACTCCCTTCCGCCCATGTATCAGGCTTATCTGAAGGGCAAGACGGAAGCGGAGATCCTGGCGCTGATCGAGCAGTACGCGCCCCAGATGCTGGAGATGACCAGCCGGACCACCTATGAGGAAAACCTCAAGGCCTTCGGGGTCGCGGATCCGGATGTGCCCGTATCCATCGAGATCTACGCCAGGGATTTCGAGAGCAAGGAAAGGATCACGGAGCTGATCGAAGCCTACAACGCATTCTGCCCCGAACAGGATGTGATCCGGTATACGGACTATGTGGGCCTTATCATGTCGTCGGTGACCACCATCGTGGACGCCATCAGTTACGTCCTCATCGCCTTTGTGGCCATATCCCTGGTGGTCTCCTCCATCATGATCGGCGTCGTCACCTATATCTCCGTTCTGGAGAGGACCAAGGAGATCGGCATCCTTCGGGCTTTGGGAGCGTCCAAGGGGGATATCGCCCGCGTTTTCAACGCCGAGACACTGCTGATCGGTTTCGGCGCCGGTGTCCTGGGCATCCTGGTGACGCTCCTTCTGGACCGGGTGATCAATATCATCCTCCGGCAGCTGACCGGCATCACCGCCATCGCGCATCTGCCGTGGGCAAGCGCTCTGATCCTGGTGGGCATCTCCATGTTCCTGACCTTCATCGCCGGCCTGATCCCCGCGCGCCTCGCCTCCGTCAGGGACCCGGTGGTCGCCCTGAGGACGGAGTGAGGGCCGCCGCTCCGCCGCGCTCAAAGCCTAATTGTGAATTAAATATGCTTGTTGTAAAAAATGGATTTTCGAATTGTTAAATTTTTTTAACAATTATTTGCGCGGTTTTTTCCTTTGATCTGTCAAGATTCCTCCACTTTGACGTCAAATATGGCCTCAAATATCAGCCTGCCCGCCACAAAACCGCAAAATAACGCCGGGCAGGCCCGAGACGGCCGTTTTTTCTTCCGTGATATCGTGTGCGAAACTCCGCGGTTTATGCTATAATGCCCATGCGGCTCCCTGGCGGGCTGGCAACTGAAAGGGGACCCCTGATGCTCTGTCTGGCTTCATCTTCACCCAGAAGGGTGGAATTGCTATCATATACACCCTGGGAGTTCACTACGGACCCGCAGGATGTAGAAGAGACCGCCGCGGGAACGCCCGGGGAGGCCGTCTGCCGCAATGCCCTGATGAAGGCGCGGTCCGCAGCCCCCAAACACCCCGGCGATATCATCATCGGTGCCGATACCCTCGTCTATCTTCCGGCCCGGCAGCTCAAGCTGGGCAAGCCCCGGGATGGGAAAGACGCTGCTGACATGCTCCGGTCCCTTTCCGGCAGGGATCATGAGGTCCTGACAGGCATCTGCGTGATCGGGCCCGATGGTGAGGAACAGGTCCGATGCGACACCGCCAGGATATGGTTCATGGATATGACGGACGCGATGATCGATGCCTACGTCGCCACGGGAGAACCGCTGGATAAGGCCGGCGCTTACGCGATACAGGGCCGGGGCGGTCAGTTCGTCAGCCGGATCGAAGGCAGCTATACCTGCGTGATCGGGCTGTCCATGCCTCTTCTTTACGAAATGCTGCGCCCCTATGAGGACGCACTGAAGCCGCCCCGCTGATCGAGTTATAATGATAAGGTTGGTTATGACATATGGCAATCGTCGCACCGGATATCGGGATTGATCTGGGCACCAGCAATACACAGGTCTACGTACGCAAAAAGGGCGTCCTGGTGGATGAGCCCTCTGTTATCGTCATGGAGCGCGGCGGCCGCCATACTGTGCGGGCGATCGGTGAGGAAGCCCTGACGGTCATGGGCAGGACCTCCGAGGACCTGATCGCCGTGAGGCCCATGAGCGAAGGCATGGTCCGTGACTTCGAGCTGACGCAGTATATGCTGCAGTATTTCGTGCGCAAGGCGATCGGCTCTTCGCGCCTGATCAAGCCCAAAGCCGTGGTGACGGTGCCCTGCAGGGTCACGCCCATCGAGCGCCGGGCCGTGCGCCAGGCCGCTTTGGGCGCGGGCGTCAGGCCGGGGCAGCTGTACCTGGTGGAAAAGCCCTTCGCGGCGGCCATGGGATGCGGCCTGCCGGTCTTTGAGCCGGTGGGGTCCATGGTCGTGGATATCGGCGGCGGCACCACGGAGGTCGCCGTGATCTCCCTGGGAGGCGTGGTGATCTCCAGGGCCATCAGGATCGGCGGCATCAAAATGGACGAAGCTGTCGCGGGCTGCATCAAAAAGGAATTCAACATCCTGATCGGCGACCGGACCAGCGAGGATATCAAGCTCAATCTGGGCAGCGCTTTCCCGACGGGCGATATCCGGGAATTCCCCGTCAGGGGACGGGACCTGGTGACCAACCTGCCTCAGAACGCGTCGGTCCGTTCCGATATGATCTACGAAGCCCTGAAAGCGCCCTGCCAGGCGATCCTGGCGGCGATCCGGTTCGTCCTGGAGCGCACACCGCCGGAACTGGCCGGGGATATCATCAAAAACGGCATCTATCTGACCGGCGGCGGCGCGAACCTGTTCGGCCTGGATCAGTTCATCGCCTCCAATGTGGACATCCCCGTCCGTCTGGCCAAGGAAGCCTCCGCCTGCGCGGTCATGGGCATCGGGCAGATGGTGGAGAATTTCGACATGCTGCAGAGGATCGGCAGGGCGAGCTTCCTGCACGAGGGCGAGGAGGAGTAGTCACAGGGATCTGAAGGTGACGTGAGGAGTTTCATGGCGAAGGACATCGACGAATCCCTTTACAGGCGCCCGGAAGAAAAACCCCGGGAGGAGGAGAAAAAAGAGCCTCTCCCGAAGGACGCCGGTAAGGATGAAAAAAATAAAACAGAGCCGCAGTTTCCCGAGCGGGATCAGCGGGAAGAGGACTGGTCCGTGCCCGAAGCTCCGCCGCCCGAGGGGGCCGCGGAGGACGATGGGGCACCGGCGCCCGAAAAACCGACCCGCACAGCCGGGTCAGGCAGCATGTACGCTTCCGATGACGGTCACGGCAGGACCTTCAAACGGATCATGACGTATGTGCTGATCGCGGTGCTGTTCATCGTCGTCGCCGTCATGACGCTCAGCAATTTCGTGGATCATCCCGCGCTCCAGGTGCCCAAAAGGGTCGTTTCCACGATCATCGCCCCGGTCCAGAAGGTGTTTTCATCCCTGACGGGTTCCGTGACCAGCTATTTCAGGACCCTCAAGGTCAGGGGCAATATCGAGTACGAGTATGAGCAGCTCCTGGGGCAGATCGACGATCTGGCGAGCCGGGCCGCGATGGCGGATGAATACCGCCGCCAGGTGGAGGAGCTCTATGACCTGATGGGGGAGACCCAGCGGAACACCCAGATGGACCCGGTGATCGCTTCGGTGATCGCCCACGACAACAGCAACTATTTTTCCGTCCTGACGGTGGATGTGGGAGCCCGGTCCGGCATCCGGGAGAACATGGCCGTGGTGTTTTCCGGCGGCCTGGTGGGCTATACCTATGACGTGACGGACAACGCCTGCAAAGTGCTCTGCGTGATCGACGGGAACGCCACTGTCGCCGCCATGGTCCAGAGCACGCGGGACCAGGGATCCATCAAGGGGACGCTGAGCATCGACGGCAGTGCCATGTGCCGGATGTACTATCTGCCGGAGAACAGCCTGCCGCGCCCCGGGGATCTGGTGGTCACCTCCGGTGTGGGCGCGGAGTTCCCCAAGGGCATCCCCATCGGCTACGTGCGGGAGAGCACCCGCGGCATGGACGAGAACAAGTCCTTCGTGGTGGTGGAGCCCATCGTGGACTTTCAGCACCTGGAATACGTGGTCATCTACCGGTACCGTCCGGCCTATGCCGAAGCGGTGCAGCAGAGAGCGGGATCGAACGTCATCACGGCGGCTCCCCTGATCACGGCAAGGCCCCAGCCCACATTCCAGCTCACGGACGATGCCGTGACACCGACTCCCATTCCGGGGGAGGAGACCGTCCCGCCCGAGGACATCGGGCCCGATGGCGAGACCCCGATCCCCGGCGAGACCCCGATCCCCGACGAGACCCCGATCCCCGGCGAGACCCCCATTCCGGACGATACCGCGGGCCCCGACGGGAACGATGAACCGGACGGAGACGGCACGCCCGTGCCGTCCGAGCCGCCGGAGAACCTGACATACCAGACACCGGTCACCGTCGTGGGCACCCCGACGCCGAGCCCCACCCCGGAACCGACGCCCACTCCGACGCCGGCGCCGACATTCGATCCCAACGATCTGACCATCGAGGACGACTGATCCTGAGCGGAGGCATTTTTGAAGCGGATCTCATCCATCAGAAAATTCATCGTGGTGATCCCGGGCGCTGTGATCATGTATCTGATACAGACCTGCGTGATGACCTATCTGCCCGTGGGCGGCGTCATCGGTTCCGTTTTGATCGCCTATCTGGGCGTGGTCATCGTATCCTGCGGGCGCAAGGGCGCGTTCTGCGCGTCCGCGATGCTGGGCATCCTGTGCGAGACGATGCTGTCCACCGTCCGGGGCATGTATATCATCGCCTATCCGGTGCTGACGATGCTTTACGCCCAGGCCTTCGCGGACAAAACAGAGCGGCAGATCGAGCGCCAGGTGATCCTGCATCCGGATAAGCGGCATGTGCAGATGCACCCGCTGATCCGGATCCTGCTTTCTGTCCTGCTTTTGTCCCTGTCGTTCCAGGTGATCTTCCTGGCGTACGGCTATCTGAACGGGGTCGAGCTGACCTTCGGTCATATCGGCCGGGCGATACTGCAGACTGTGTACACCATCGTGCTGACCGTGCCGGTCGCCCTCATCGTACGGGCGGTCCTGGGCATGTACAAGCGCGTTCCCATGCCTGAAGGAGGCCTGTCATGAAAGCACTGAAGGAATGGCTCTCAAAGCATAAAGAAGCAGCCCGCTTCGGCTTTTTCGCTTTCGCCATCCTCGTCGCGTTCGGGCTGATGATCTTCAAATCCTACGATCTGCAGATCGTGAACGGCGAGACCTATGCCGAGAGCGCCAATTCTTCCGGTATCAAATCCATCCCGGTCAAGGGCATGCGCGGCATGATCGTGGATACCAACTCGGTGATCCTGGCCAAGTCGGAGACCTGCTACAACCTGACTTTCCAGAGGACCAGCAGTGAGAGCTCCGCCGCCGCTTACGGGGAGTTCACCCGCTCGATCATCGCCACGCTGGATATCCTGAAGGACTATGACTGCGAATTATCCGTGACGCCGCCGCTCTACCACGATCCGGAGACCGGGCTGTGGGAGTTTTCCTTCGGTTCCGGCGTGAGCGACAGCGTGCTCGAACTGCGCCGTAACCAGTGGCGCAGCAATCATTACCTGACCAATTCCCGCTATGACGATCCCGAAGCGTGCTTCGTCAGGCTCTGCCAGCGCTACCGACTGGCCGATTCCGGCTCCACCAAGGCGATCGCCGTGGTGGATGAGGAGACCGCGCTCAAGGTCATCGCCGTCTACAGCGAGATGCAGATGAACCTCTTCAACTCCGTGCCTGTGGTCATATCCCGGGACCTGCCCTATGACGCGGTCGCCAGGATCGAGAGCAACAGCCTCACCTTAAGGGGCATGGGCATCGCTGTGGGGGAGCGGCGGGTGTATCCCCAGGGCTCCCTGGCCTCGAATGTCATCGGTTACGTGGGCGCCATCCAGAACGCGACAAGGTACTATGACGAACTGCAGCCCCAGGGCTACAGCATGAACGATCAGATGGGGCTTGACGGCGTGGAGAGCACGATGGAGTCCTGGCTGACGCCCAACATCAAAGAGCGGCAGGGGTACCGCCTGGTGGAGAAGAACTCCAGCGGCGCCATCACCCGGGTGCTGGAATACCAGAAGCCCCAGGACGGCAACACCGTCAAGCTCACGCTGGACGTCAACATGCAGCGCGTGGCGGAAAAGGCCATCGCCGAAAACGTGGACGAGATCCGCACCTTGCAGGAAGACACCATGCAGAGCGATAAATGGCTGGAGACGAACCGGAAAAAGATCGAGGACCGTGACTGGATCGAGTATCCCATCCAGCTGGCGTCCATGGGCTGCCTCCTGGTGATGGATGTGGACAGCGGCGACCTTCTGGCCTGCGCCCAGTATCCCACCTATGACCTGAACGCCATGATCCAGGGCGGCGAGCTGGCGCAGCAGATCGTCAAGGATGAGCGCAACGTGCTGATGAACTACGCCGTCCAGTCCCGGGCGGAGCCGGGATCCATTTTCAAGATGGTCACCGGGCTCGCGGCGCTGACCAATTATCAGTCCACCGGTTTCACGGTGGAGACCCGGATATCCGACGAAGGCAAGTTCAAGGTGTACACCAACAACGAGAACGAAGCGCCTACCTGCTGGACCAATTATCCCGCCAGCCACAGCAATCAGACCATCGTGGAGGGGCTCTCCAACTCGTGCAACTTTTTCTTCTACACCCTGGCCAGCTATCTGTACGGCGACAACGGCGACGCGAAAAACGAGCAGCAGCTGCTCTACAAGTACGCGGTCAAGATGGGTCTCACCAGCAAGACCGGCATCCAGCTCACCGGCGAGCTGCGTTCCGTCGTGGGGAACCAGCAGAACCTGTATGACACCACGGTGGCCCTCCGGGAGCAGATGACCGATACGCCCATCATCGTGGCCAACTCCATCAAGCGCCACCTGATCAATTTCGGTGCCGGCTACGGCATCGAGTATGACGACGCCCGCCTGGACAGGGCCATCAAGCAGCTGATGGACATGGCCATCGAGACGCCTTCCGACAAGTGGGTGTCCAACGCCCGCCCCATCCTGATGAGCGAGCTCAACATGACGCGGGACATGGTCATGAAGGCGGCCCTGATGAGCGACCTGTGGATCTACCTCAACACGATCAAATGGGGCGGCAGCCAGGAGATCCAGATGGGTATCGGGCAGTCCATCACCCTTCTGACCCCCGTGGCCGTGGTCAGGTATCTGGGCGCTCTGGCGGACGGCAACGTGTGGAACCTGAACATCGTGGATTCCATCATCTCTCCCGACGGCGAGATCCTCTCGTCCACGGAACCGAAACTCTTCAACCACCTGACTGACGCGGAGCCGTATCTGTACTATATCCAGAAAGGCATGGAAGGCGTGGTCGACGACGGCGGTACCGCCGTCAAGTATTTCCGCGGATGGAAGTATACCGCCTCCGAGGTCATCATGGGAAAGACCGGGACCAGTCAGGTCACCATCGGCGGCATCAAGCTGGACCTGGAGAACAACGCCTGGTTCATCTGCCTTGCGCCCCAGGATGATCCCAAGATCGCCGTGGTCTCCTTCGTGCGCAACGGCTACGCCGGGGCTCACGCTACCCAGGCGGCACGCGACTTCGTGGGCTGGTATCTGGACGAACTGAACAAGACCGACGATACGATCGTGCTGCCGGGCGGCAACCAGCTGGCACCGTAAAGGAAGGATCGGGATGGGCAAGAGCGTTTTGATCACATCCGGGAAAGGCGGGGTCGGCAAAAGCACCCTGGCGGTATCCCTGGCGGCGGCGTTTTCGTCCCGCGGGCTGAGCACGGTCCTGATCGACGGGGATATCGGGCTGCGGTGCGCCGATCTTCTTCTGGGCGTCCAGGACCGGGTGGTCATGGATATGGAGGATGTGCTGGAGGAAAGATGCCCCCTGGCGGACGCCCTTTTCGAGGTGCAGGGCTTCGGGGACGGCAGGCTGTGTCTGCTGCCCGCGTCCCAGGCCTTAAGGGCGGCCCAGGTGAGGCATAAGGATATGATCCGGCTGACGGACCGGCTCCGGAAGACCTTCGATGTGGTGCTCCTGGACGGGCCCGCCGGGATCGGCCGGAATTTCAAACTGCTGCTGGGGTGTGCCGACACCGCCATCGTGGTATCCACGTTGGATGCCGTCGCCCTGAGGGACGCGGAAAAGACCGCCTCCGTGCTGGATGCCGACGGCCTCGGGCATCCTTATCTGGTGCTCAACCGGGTGAGGGCGGAGTATGTCCGCTCCGGTCTCGCTCAGGAACCGCAGGCCATCGCGGACAGGCTGGATATGCCTCTTCTGGGGATCATCCCCGATTCCGACAGGATCTATCCCGGGCTCCTGAAGGGCCTGCATCCCTATCAGTGCGGCGATCGGGCGCTCACGGGCGCTTTTGACCGGACGGCCGCCAGGTTCCTGGGGGAAGATGTGCCGTTCCCCAAAATGAGCTTCAGCCCCGTTTATCGTTTTTTCCATCGATCCTGGGGGGAAGGAGGTAATAGCGTATGATGATGACTTCCGAGACCAGGAAAAGGAACATCGGTCATTTTGACTGGCAGCTCCTGGCTGTGGTCTATCTGATGTCGATCTTCGGCATATTCTGCATTTCCAGCGCCACCTACGATCCGGACATGGAAGCGAACGTGTCGCTGCTGAACCGGATCCTCAACTCGCGCTCGTCCATGTGGCAGAGCATCTTCGTTCTCGTGTCGCCCATCGTGCTGGTGGTGGTCATCTCCATCCCTCTGGACCTGTACCGCAACCGTCTGGGGCGGCTCATCTACCTGGGCGTGCTGGGGCTCCTTATCATCACCCTGGTCACGGCCACCCTGGTCAACGGCATCAAGGCATGGCTGAACACCGGTTTCGGCCGGGCCATCCAGCCCGCCGAGTTTTCAAAGATCGCCGTGCTCCTGGCCCTGGCCCGGGTATTGTCGCGATCGGAAAAGCCGCTCAATAATTTCAAGGATTTCATGCGCGCGATGCTCGTCATCGGCCTTCCCTCGTTGATCGTGCTGGCGCAGAGCGAGACCGGATCGGTCATCGTCATCGTGGTCATGAGCGTGTGCATGCTCTATTTCGGCGGGGTGGATATCCGCCTGGTGCTGGGCCTCGTGCTTTTCGGCATGACCGGTATCGGGCTCATCATCGCATACGCCCTTCTGAGCGGCTCTACGGACTACCGTATCCTCAGGCTGGTGGCTTTCACCAATCCCAGGCTGTATTCCGAAAGCGGCGGCTATCAGCTGCTCAACTCACAAAAAGCCATCGGCTCCGGCCAGATGACCGGCAACGGGGTGTTCACCCTGGGCACGGTGACGCAGCTGGGCGGCGTGCCTGAAAACTCCACGGATTTCATTTTCTCCACCATCGGCGAGGCCTTCGGGTTCGTGGGCACCGCGGCGGTGCTGGGCGCCTACCTGTTCCTGATCCTGCGCATGCTCTATCTGGCACGCTATACCCAGGACAAGTACGGCAAGATGATCATCGTGGGCGTGATGAGCATGCTGTTCTTCCACGTGTTCGAGAACATCTCCATGTGCATCGGCCTGATGCCCATCACCGGTATCCCGCTGCCCTTCCTGAGCTACGGCGGTTCGAACTATATGACCAATATCATCGGCATCGGCCTGGTGCTCAACGTCACCCGAAGCAGGACGGGGGCATCGGACGCCCTGTACAGTGTGGATCAGGGAAAGAGCTATTCCTTCGCGCCGCGCCACCGCAAGCGGGGAAAAGCCCTGTTCTGAACCGGCCGCCGGCCCGAACGGAGCATAGATGAAAAGAGCCTGAAGCGTCTTTTGTCTTCAGGCTCTTTTGTTGTATGACGGGCATGTCCCGAAGCTTGGGTGGAAGTCCCAAGGGGCGTAGTTGCCGACGAACCCGATAGCGACTGGCAAGCT
>CADCQZ010000132.1 GCA_902803675.1 uncultured Eubacteriales bacterium | reverse complement strand
ATATCCTGCTGAGCAGGCCCTCGCCGGTGCAGACCGTCGGGCAGGCCTTCAGCCAGATATTCACTAAGGCGCCCGCGCCTGCTTATGGGGCCGATCCTGCCGCGCCGGTATCCGGCCGCGGGTTCGATCCCGCGCGGGGAAACGCGTCCGCACCCGTGCCGCCTCCCGCCCCGGCGCCCGCGCCCGCCCCGGTGAGCGCGCCTGCTCCGATCCCGATGAAGGAGATCCTGTGCCCCTACTGCATGGCCAAGGCGCAGCCGGACGAAAACGGCCTGTGCACCTACTGCGGCAGCAGGCTGATCTGAGAAAGGAGCGTCATCATGAACGAATTCGTGGTCAAGCGCAATGAGCTGCTGGCGCAGAAGGTCATCAAGGGCCTTGAAAAGCGCAACATGACCGGCTACTGGGCGCCGGATAAGGCCGCGGCCTTAAAGACCGCCCTGAGCCTGATCCCCGAGGGCGGCAGCGTGGGCATGGGCGGCTGCTTCAGCGCGCAGGAGATCGGCCTGACGGACGAACTCAAGAGCGGCAGATACCGCTTTATCGACCGGAGCCAAATGGACCCCCTGGAGGTCAAGCTGGCCAACTGCGACGCGGACGTGTTCGTGTCCAGCGCCAACGCCATGACGGAGGACGGCATCCTCATCAACATCGACGGCAACTCCAACCGGGTGTCCAACATCGCCTTCGGACCGAAGAAGGTGATCTTCATCGTGAGCATCAACAAGGTCTGCTCCGATGTGGACGCGGCCATGAAGCGCGCCCGCGGCGTGGCGGCGCCCACCAACGCCCAGCGCTTCGGCCTGAGCACGCCCTGCGCCAAGACGGGCTCCTGCATGGACTGCCTGTCGCCGGACACGATCTGCTGCCAGTTCCTGATCACAAGGTTCTCCCGGCATGCCGGCCGCATCCACGTGATCCTGGTGGGGGAGCCTCTGGGGTTCTGAGCCTGCCGCTGTGAGTAACGTGGTCTATCTGCAGCAAACTACCGGGGACGGTTCTGATCGACCCATCATTTCAGCCGTGCTATACTCTCCTTAGCAGGAGCCAGGTGACTGTATATGCCCAGAACAGCGAGAGAAGGATCCGTGGTACTGTCAAGATCCGAAAATTCCGGTTGACATTCCACCGGTATTGGCGGATAATAACAGTCGGCTGTGAACGGGAAAAACGCCTGAAGCACCCCCGATCTCAAGAGAGCGCGCGCCATGGGCTGTGAGCGCGGCATCGGGTTTGGGCAGTGCCCCCGGGAGCCTGCGGAGGGGAATTTTTCAGTATCCTCCGCCGCGAAGCGGCGCGTTATCGTCCGCGGCGATTCCATGAGTGGATCGCGGTTTTGATATGATCAGGCCGCCTCTTGGGAGGCGGCTGTTTTATTGAGGGGAACATGTTCGATCAGATGAAGGAAGACATCCGCGCGGTCATGGACCGGGACCCGGCTGCAAAAAGTGTCCTTGAGGTCATGCTGTGTTATCCGGGCTACCGGGCCATCCGCCGGCACCGCAGAGCTCACCGGGCCTACATGAAGGGGCATTACCTCCTGGCCCGGATCATCAGCGCGGGCACCCAGAGGAAGACCGGCATCGACATCCATCCGGGCGCGCAGATCGGCCGGGGATTCTTTATCGATCACGGCACGGGCGTGGTGATCGGCGAGACCACCGTGATCGGGGATCAGGTGACGCTCTATCAGGGGGTCACCCTGGGCGGCACCGGCAAGGAGACGGGCAAGCGCCACCCCACCCTGGGCAGCTACATCACCGTGGGGTCCGGGGCCAAGGTGCTCGGGCCCATCACCATCGGGGATCATGTCAAGATCGGCGCCGGGGCCGTGGTGCTTAAGTCCGTGCCGGACAACTGTACCGTGGTGGGCAATCCGGGCCGCGTGGTGCGCCGCAGCGCCCCGGTCACGGAAGTGGACCTCGACCAGGTCGATCTGCCCGACCCGGTCCTGGACAGGATGACCGAACTGAGAGACCGCATGGAGAAGCTGGAAGACGATATCAAGAACGAGAAACAGGAAGGAGAAAAATAAATGCAAGTTTTCAATTCACAGACCCGGAAAAAAGAGCCCCTCGTGCCCCTGGAGGAGGGAAAGATCAGGATGTACGTGTGCGGCCCCACCGTGTACGATTACTTCCATATCGGCAACGCGCGGCCCTTCATCGTGTTCGATGTGCTGCGCCGCTATCTGGAGCACAGGGGCTATGAAGTGACCTTCGTGCAGAACTTCACCGACATCGACGACAAGATGATCCGCCGCGCCAATGAGGAGGGCATCACCGTCAAGGAGCTGGGCGACCGCTTCATTCAGGAATACCGGAAGGACGCCGCCGCCCTGGGCATCCGCCCCGCCACGATCCATCCCCGGGCCACGGAGCACATCAAGGAGATCATCGATATGGTGCGCACCCT
>CADCQZ010000131.1 GCA_902803675.1 uncultured Eubacteriales bacterium | reverse complement strand
GCGGTATACCATACCATCCGGCAGGCCGAGAGCCTTGCCGACCACGCGGACTTCGTCCTTGTAGAGCAGTTTCACGGGCTCGACCAGATCAAACTGCAGGTCGTCCGGCAGGCCGCCCACGTTGTGGTGCGCCTTGACGCCGACGCTCTCAGTGATGTCCGGATAGATCGTGCCCTGGGCCAGGAAGGCGATGCCGTCCAGCTTGCGGGCTTCCTCCTCGAAGACGCGGATGAACTCCGCGCCGATGATCTTGCGCTTCTGCTCCGGATCGCTGACGCCGGCAAGCTTGTCAAGGAAGCGGTCCACCGCGTCCACATAGATGAGATTGGCCTTCATTTGGTCGCGGAAGACCTCGATCACCTGTTCGCTCTCCCCCTTGCGCATCAGGCCGTGATTGACGTGGATGCAGGTGAGGCGGCTGCCCACGGCCCTGATCAGCAGGGCCGCCACCACGGAGGAGTCCACACCGCCGGACAGGGCCAGGAGCACCTTGCCGTCGCCGATCTGCTCACGCAGGGCGGTGATCTGTTCATTGATAAACTGTTCGGCCAGCGCGGGAGAATCGATCCTGGCCATGGTCTCCGGTCTCACATTGCCGCTCATTGGGGTCCCTCCTTATTATTCGTCGCTTTCCTTCAGGTCGATGGCGCGGGTCCTGTTCAGCTCATCGCAGATGGCCACGAAGCGCTCCAGGGGCAGGCCGTTCATCTGCTTGCCGCCGCGGATATTGACGGACACGGTGTTCTCCGCGGCTTCCTTGTCGCCCAGCACCAGGATGTAGGGATCGTGCATCTTACGGTAGGCCTTGATCTTCTCCTTCATGTTCTTGTCGGCGTAGTCTGCCTCCACGCGGATGCCGTGGTCCATCAGGATGTCCTGGACCTTATGGGCGTACTCGTTATGCTCCGGCCGGATGGGCACCAGGGCCACCTGATAGGGGGACAGCCAGAAGGGGAAGGAAGCCTCGAAGTTCTCGATGATGATGCCGATGAAGCGCTCGAAGGAGCCCAGGATGGCCCGGTGGATCATCACGGGACGCTTGCGGGTGCCGTCAGCGGCCTGGTACTCCAGATCGAAGTTCAGCGGGAGCTGGAAGTCCAGCTGCACGGTGCCCATCTGCCACTCGCGGCCGATGCAGTCCTTCATCTTCAGGTCGATCTTGGGGCCGTAGAAGGCGCCGTCGCCCTCGTTGATCTCATAATTGCCCTCGCCGTAGCGCTTGTCCAGGATCTTTTTGAGGGCCGCTTCCGCCTGGTTCCACAGTTCGATATCGCCCATGTAGTCATCGGGCCTGGTGGACAGCTCCGCCTCCTAGGTCAGGCCGAAGGTGCCGTAGATCTGGCCGGCGATCTCCAGGATGTCGGCGATCTCATCCTCGATCTGGTCCTCCATCAGGAGGGTGTGGTCGTCGTCCTGCCGGAACATCTGCACGCGGAACAGGCCGTTGAGCTCGCCGGACTTTTCCTTGCGGTGGATCACGTCCGTCTCCGAGAAGCGCAGGGGCAGGTCCTTGTAGGAGCGGGCCTGGCTCTGGTACACCTTGATGGCGTTGGGGCAGTTCATGGGCTTGCAGGCGTATTCCACCTCGCCGCCCTCGGGATTCTGGATCAGGAACATGTTGTCCCGGTAATGGCCCCAGTGGCCGGAGGTCTCCCACAGCTGGCGGGAGTTGATGATGGGACCGGAGATCTCCTGATACCCGTGACGCACGTGGAGCTGGCGCCAGTAGGTGAGGATGGCGTTGAACAGGTTCCAGCCGCGGGGCAGGAAATAAGGCATGCCCGGCGCGGTCTCGTCGATCATGAACAGTTCCTGCTCCTTGCCCAGCTTCCGGTGATCCCTCTCCAGGGCCTCCTTGATGAAGTTGAGGTGGGCCTTGAGGGCCTTCTGATCCTCAAAGGCGTAGACGTACACCCGCTGGAGCTGGTCCCGGTGCTCATCACCGCGCCAGTAGGAACCGGAAACGGCCTTGATCTGGAAGGCGGCGTTCATCAGCTCCTGGCTGTTGGCGATATGCGGGCCGCGGCACAGGTCGATGAAATCGTCCCCCGTGCGGTAGGCGGTGATCTTCTCGTCCTCGGGCAGGTCCCGGATCAGCTCTTCCTTGAACTTCTGACCGGCGAAAGCCTCCAGGGCCTCCTCACGGCTCAGCTCCAGGCAGGTCCAGGGCTCCCGGCGCTTGATGATCTCGCGCATCTTGTCCTCGATCCGGGGGAAATCGGCGGCCGTGATGCTCTCCGGGATCAGGAAATCATAGTAGAACCCGTCGGCGATCTGGGGCCCGATGGCGTACTGGACCTTGTCCCTGCCGTAGAGCTCGATCACGGCCTTGGCCAGGATGTGGGACAGGGAATGCCTGTACACCTCAGAATAAAACTTGCGGTACTCTTCCTTGGACATCTCACCCATTTGAAAACCCTCCTTGAATAATAAAAGCGCCCCCGCAGAAAAATGATCTGCAAGGGACGCTCATCACGCGGTTCCACCCCTGTTGCCGCCCTTTTAAAGGCGGCCCCTTCATTCGCGACGGTAACGGTGTCGGCCGTCCCGGTTCACCGGGCTCTCCGGGGCGGTGTTCGGTCATGCCCGGGCGGGCGCTTCCAGCCTTGACGCCGTTCTCTGTGACCCGGAAACCATGCCTACTCTTCCCCTTCGGCGATTTCAAGCGCCATTTTAGCGCATTCGGGAGAAAATGTAAAGCCCTTTTATCAGAGGCGGCGATGCTGTCGAAACGAAAAGAAAACGCGCCCCCGCTTTTGAACGGAGGCGCGATAACGCGGCAGTATGCCGCGCGCCGTTCTGTCAGGCGTTTTTGAGTTTCTCCTCACGGCGGCGGCTGATCACCAGCGCCGTCAGGCAGCCCATCAGGGCCAGGGCGCAGATGGGGCCGGCCGTTTTGAGCACCTTCACCGCGAAGGCGCTGGACAGGTACCTGGGCGTGAAATACTTCGCCGCGGTGACGGCAAAGGTCCCGCTGTTGATCTGCCGGTCATTGAAGGCCTTGAGCAGCGCCGCGAAATCGGCGATGACGCCGTCCCGCTTTTTGACGACCGCTGTAAAGGCCGCCTCGAAGGCCTCGGTCTTCTCCCGGAGAAGTTCCTGGGCTTCCGCGGCCGCGTTCTCCATATCATCCTGTTCCGCGGACTGATCCTTATCCTCACCGCCGGCCAGAAGGGCGAGGAGGCTGCCGTCTTCGCTGTCGCTGTCCGCCTGCTCGGTCTCATCCGTGCCCAGGATGACATTGATGCGGGCAGTGTAATCGTCGATCCGGGCCTGGATCTGGGTGATCCCCTCGGACGTCTGCTTCCTCAGGTCGATCAGCTGATCGTAGGTCTGGGAAGAGTTGCCGTCGATCTTGGTGAGAGAATCGGTGGTGCTCAGGTAGATGACCTCGTTTTTGTCATAGGAGGCGATCAGCTTGTCCAGACGTTCCAGGCGCGCCTTCTGCGCCTCCAGCTGATTGGTGCTGACTTGGACCTGGTAGTTGTACTGGCTCAGGAGGCGGCCCACATCCATGCTCAGGGCGTCCGCGCTGACACGGGCGCTCAGGGTCTCCAGATCGTTCTGCCTAAGATTGGTCAGGCGCACGGCGATGTCCGAAAACCCGCCGATCCCGTCCACGGCCACCGACGGATCCTTCTCCGTCATCGCCTGAGCGTACGCCGTCAGCTGATCCACATTGGTCTCCAGCACGCTGATCCTCTGGGCGTAATCGATCTCGGCCGGATCAAGCACGCCGGTATAGGCCGGGGCGCTCACCGTGAGGGAATAGGTGGCGGCGAAGTCGTCCGCGTAGGCCTTCATGACGCTGTCGAGCAGGCCGGTCAGCTGGGCCTTCGTCAGGCCGAAATCGTCATACAGGTTCACCATGAACTGGGTGGGATGGTAATCGTTGACGGTCACTTCCCGGTTGACGGTGAAATCCATCAGGGATTCGTAGCTCATCACCTGCTTGAGCATATCCGCCGGATAGCTCCCCTGGATGTACAGGCTGCCGCGGAGCGCCTCAACACTGATCTGCCCCGCCAGGCCCGAAGCTTCAAGAGCGGAGGAAAGCACCCGGTCCGAAGCCATCTCGCCGATATTGAACAGCCTGCCGTTGGGAGCGATCCCGTCCGCCGCGCCGTTAAAGGTCATCTGCAGGGTGGCGCGGGCATAGGTGCGGGAAGGATCGACCTTGAAAAGGACCGCGGAAAGGACCGCGCCCGCGACGAAAGCGGCCGCGAGCACCACGGCGAATATCCTGACCCAGCTGCGCTTACCTGTCTTTTTCATTTCTCAGCCACCGCCTTTCTCAGCTGGTCCCTTTCCCTTTTGAGCCTGAATTCCGGCGCCAGGCCGGCGATGAACCAGGCCGCGAAGGCGACGACCGCGCCCAAAGCCGCGCCGATCACCATGTTCCTCACAGCCTTCGAGAACACGCTCGCGGCCTTGCCCTGGGCGGAGGTATGCCGGGCGTAACCGGTATAGAAGGAGGAGGAGAACACCTCCGACATATGGTCCCGGATCTTCCGGTACAGCTCCCGGGCGCTGGCCAGACAGGAGATGAGCTCCTCCCGGGCCGCGGTGAGCATCTCCTCGTTGCCGGCGTTGGCCGTCAGGCTGGCGATGGTATCCTCATAATCCGCCGCGCTGGTCTCCAGCGCCGCCAGGGCCTCGTAATTGGCGGCCTGCTCCAGGATCAGAAGGTTGTAGTAATCCGTCGTGGTCCTGGTGGCGCGGGAGGAATCGCTCTCCTGCATGGACACGTAGATCTCGTCATTCTTATACTCATCCAGGATCTTCTGGGTGGTGGCGATGTTCTCTTCCTGGACTTTCTTGGCCGCCAGCACCGTATTGAGCCTGTACTGGTAGCCGGAAAGCATGGTGGCGGTATCCTTGGCCAGGGACTCGGTGCGCACGAAGGAGTACAGATCGTCCACCCGGACTTCACGCAGCTGGGTGACGGCCGTCATCAGCTCCGCGAGGGTGTAGCCCGTCTTGCCGGAACGCCAGGTGAGCACTTCCTCGGACATCGTCTTGCCGTAATCATCAAGGTCCTTGAGGGCAGAGGAAAGCATATCCAGGCTCTCCAGGATATCCTGCTGATCCGGATCCACCAGGGCGACCCTGTTCTCCGGAAGCTTGAGCGGCGCGTAAGTCGCCACCAGGTAGTTATTGTACTGATCCACCACCCGGTCCAGCAGGCAGCGCAGCTCGCCGTCGGAAAGATAGGTCTTCTTCTGGCTGTTCTCATCCCCGAAGCCGTTGGTGAGAGACACGATGAAGCGGTTCTCGTATTTCAGTTCGATGCCCCTTACCTGCTCGTAAGCCGCGGCGTTCTTGGCGCTGACCATGCCGGAAGCCACTTCCTGCTGGCGGCGGCTGTCCTCGGTCAGCATCCGGTCGATCCGGATATTGCGCCTCAGATTCGATACCGAGACCGGCTCGCTGAGGGTGGACGCTTCCAGAGCGTTGCTCAGCACATAGGAGCTCTTGACCCCGTTGAGATCAAGTTCTGTGCCGTCCGGCGCCGTCAGGTCGGACACATCCACATAATAGACCTGCCTTTTGTCGACCACGGGCACCTTGTAGTGCAGGCTGACTACCGCGGAGACCGTCAGCGGTTTCTGGTCCAGCTGCGCCATGAGGAGCGGCGCGCACAGGCCCACCAGCATGCACAGGACGATCAGCCAGGCGTAGATGCGGCTTTTTTCCTTCATGTTGTGGAAAACATGGCTCAGCTCGATCACGTCATCGGCGGCCCCGGGCGCGCGGTTGACCGTCACATTGATGCGGGCATCCCGGTCGATGGTGATGTCCCGTTCAGCATCTTTATTGTCCAATTCAACACCCCCAACAGCGGTATCGGAAACGCATAAATTTCCTGTATAATATTATCACATCGCCCCCCGCTTGTAAAGGCGGCCGGAAAGGCGCCGAAAAGGCGACAAACTTGTTGACTTTTGTTCGTGAATGTTTTACAATCTTTTTATCGGCTGAACGCTATTTTAGTCGATGTAGCGTGAGCTGTTTTCAGATACAGGGTTTATGTTGCAGGCAGCGGCACAGCCGCATAAGGCATAAAGCATAAGTTCATAATTGCTTTACCAGTGATAAGCGATGTCGTATTTGATGACAGCACAGCCGTACGCGTATGACCGCGTACGGTTTTCATGCGTTAAATCAGAACAAAAAATCATGAAAGAAAGGAGAAAAAAGAGGGAATGCAATGGTATTTAGCCCTGATCCTGTGCCTGATTACCGGCGCCGTCGGCGCTTACATCGGTTATATCTACCGCAAGAACGAGTCTGAAAAAAAGATCGGCAGCACGGAGCAGTACGCCCAGCGGCTGCTGGATGACGCCACCCGAAAGGCTGACGAACAGAAAAAAGAAATGATCCTCGCGGCCAAGGAAGAAGTGCTCCACCTGAAGAACGAGGCGGACAAGGAGATCCGCGCCAGGAGGACCGAACAGCAGCGCTCCGAAAGAAGGATCCAGCAGAAGGAAGAGACCCTGGACAAGAAGGAGGACGCGCTGGACAAAAAGCGCGACGCCCTCGCCGCCCGGGAGGACGAGCTGGAGAAGAAGCACGAGCAAGCCCAGAAAGCCCTGGAGGAAGCCGAGAGCATCCGCCTGCAGCAGCAGACCGAGCTGGAGCGCATCGCCTCCATCACCCATGACGAAGCGCGCCAGATCGTGGTGGAAAGGGTGCAGAAGGAAGCCTTCCACGACGCCGCCGCCACCGTGCGCGACATCGAGGCCAAGGCCCGTGAGGAGGGCGAAAAGAAAGCCCGCAACATCATCGCCCTGGCCATCCAGAAGTGCGCCGCGGACCATGTGGCGGAGACCACCGTGTCCGTCATCAACCTGCCCAGCGACGATATGAAGGGCCGCATCATCGGGCGTGAGGGCCGCAATATCCGCGCCCTTGAGACCGCTACCGGCGTGGACCTGATCATCGACGATACCCCCGAAGCGGTGATCGTGTCCGCCTTCGATCCCGTGAGGCGTGAGATCGCCCGGCTGGCCATCGAGAAACTGATCATGGACGGCCGCATCCATCCCGCGAGGATCGAGGAATGCGTGGAAAAGGCCAAGAAAGAAGTGGAAAACCAGATCCG
>CADCQZ010000130.1 GCA_902803675.1 uncultured Eubacteriales bacterium | reverse complement strand
CCAGATGGTCCGCACCATCAAGTACTTCGCCGAGCTGTAATCCTCAGTAACAGAACGGCCCGCCCTTCATATCGAAGCGGCGGGCCGCTTTTTTATCCCGGGAACAGGGAAAGGAGGATCATCTGCGCCTGAAAGCCGGGCCGGGAGCCGCCTGATGACGCGCGAAGGATACGGCGTGCCCGGCCGTGAAAGAAAGCCTTAACGTCGTATAGCTGGAAACATTTGTAAGTTTATTGACGGACACAGTCCAAAAATGTAAAATACAGCCGGTCCCCGGTCCTGCGCGGCAGGGATCGGGGACCGGAAAACCATCGAGCTTACAAACGCCGCGCATCCTGCCGCCGCGCGTCTCGCGGCGGATCAAAAGAGGAGGTCGTTTCGATGAAAAAACTGCTGGTCCTGGTCCTGATCCTGTGCCTGACTGCTCTTCCTGCCCTGGGCGAGACTGCCGACGCCTTTACCTCAGCCTCTGTCGCCGACTTTTACGGCGCCGCGGGCCTGACCGGGGACGACCTGATGAACTCCATCAACGCCTACAACGGCTTCTTCGCCATCGCCTCCGTCAATCCGGACGGCACGCCCAACATCGGTTTTTATATTTACAGCATGGTCAAGTATGAGGACGAGTACTATCTCCAGCTGGGCCTGGCCCCCAACCAGACCACGGCCAACATGGACAACGGCAGCGCCCTGATGGCCATGTACGCCGCCGTGCCCGCCGGCGAAGGCGCCATGCCCTATGCCACGGCCGGTGCCCGCATGAACCTGGAAAAGGTGACGGATGAAGCGGTGATCGCCGCCCTGAAGGAGATCGCCCCCCAGCAGACGGAGATGTTCTACAAGGTCGTCGCCGTGCGTCCTCTGGGCTGAGACGGAGATCAGGATCCTTCGGAACACGTCCGACCGTCCGCGGCCAAAAACCGCGGGCGTTTTTCATAATATGTGGTATAATCCATCCTCAGCCGTTTCCCGGGCAACATCCCGGCGGCTGAACACACATACGATATGGTCACGGGATCGTGATCCCGAAGATCGAAGGAGCTCACTATGGAAAAGATCACCCTGAACGATACCCTTGAACTGACCTTCCCCGATGGGTTCAGGAAACTGACCGAAGCGGAAATGAAGCAGCAGGCCATCACACAGTCCGGCCCCGGTGTGTGCCTGAAGGATGAGGACAGGCACATCGTCGTCAGCCTGGGCTGGCGGCGCACCGGGCTGCTGGACGCCCTTTTGAACGGCAAGGACCTGACCAAAAGCGCTCAGGGCCGGATCGCGAACGTGATGCGCCCCTACGGCTATCAATTGACCGGGTACCTGAACAGACAGGCCGGCGGCGAAAGCATCAGCGGCTTCGGATATACCTACACAGCCCAGAACATCGCCATGGAAGGCGAGTGCTGCGCCGTCAAAAAGGACAAGACCGTGTACTACCTGCACTTCTACGCGCGCAAGGCTTTCCGGGATGAAGCCTTCCGCCTGTGGGAGGAGATCCTTAAGAATGCCCGCTGGGAGCGTTAAGGAGGAAAAGGAATGCTCCATCTGCGCAGAATTTGCCTGATAACGGCCCTGGCCCTGATCCTTTGGGTGCTGCCCGCCGGGGCGGACGATATGATCCTGATCAACGAGGCCTTAGAACCAGCCACCCGAGAGGAGACAGACGCGATGCTGGCCTCGGCGGCGGAAGCTTATTTCACCGACGCGTCCCTTTACGCGGAGCTCTCCGGGGAGATCTCCCGATCGGAGATCCCCGACCCCTTCGCCGAGGAGGAGAACGGCACGCTGACCATATACTCTCTGACGCACGGCGGACAGACCATGCGTTTCATGATGGAGCGCTTGGGAGAGCCGGGTGAAAACGGCCGGTATCCCCTGTACATCACGCTCCACGACGGCGGAGAATCCACCCCGGAGAGCAACGATATCCAGTGGATGGTCATGCATGACTACTACCGCGGCGCGGTGGAAAACGGCCTGTACATCGCCTGCCGCGGCATCACCGACACCTGGGACCTGCATTTCCGGCCCGGATCCTATCCGCTGTATGACCGGCTGATCCAGGCGGCGGTCTATCTGTACCACGCTGATCCAGACCGGGTGTACCTGCTGGGCTTTTCAGCGGGCGGGGACGGCGTGTACCAGATCGCTCCACGGATGGCGGACCGCTTCGCCGCGGCCAACATGTCCTCCGGCCACCCCAACGGGGTATCCCTGCTCAACCTGATGAACTGCCCTTTCGGCATCCAGGTGGGCGTGCGGGACTACTACAGCGAAAGCGCCATGCGCTGCATCCGCGGCGCCGAGATGGACCGGGTACTGAACGGATACCGGGAAAAAACAGGGCAAGGATATGAGCACCGGGTGCTGGTGCACGTCCCGGCCGGGCATAATTTCGACGATTGCGGCAAGGCCGACGCCCAGGTGCTGGCCGACCCCGCCGCCTATGCCGATCCCGGGATCACGTTAGATATGATGGACGCGTTCCTGGCTGCTCTCACCTCCACCACAGGAGAGTGGGGCGTGGACAGCCTGTCCTATTACCCGGAAAGCGAGACGCCCGCTTTCGACGAGGCGGTCCGCGGGATCGTCACGGAAGAGTTCGGGCTTAAAACTGTTGAGGTCGACGCCAATGCCGTGCGCTGGGTGTCCGGATTCGTGCGGGATCCCGCCCCGAAGACCGTGGTGTGGGACCTGTCCACCCGGGCAGCGACCCGGGAAGCGGAAAGCTTTTACTGGCTCAAGGCGGATAAGACTGTCGACCAGGGGACCGTCACCGCGTCCCTCACCGGGGACAACACCCTGACCGTGACCCCTGAAAACGTGAACGGCGACTTTTCGATCCTGGTCTCCCCCGCGCTCCTGGACCTTTCCCGGCCCATTAAGATCATCACGCCGGACGGGGAGCGCCTGGTGCGCGTGAACCCGTCCTATGACACGATGCTGTCCTCCATGAGGGAGACCGGCGACCCCGCCCTGGCCTGGGCGGCGGAGATCCCCTGGAGCCTCCTGCGCTGACAAAGATCATCTCATCCGTGAACGCTTTCCCGCGCCCGGCAGACACCGGGCGCTTTTTTATGGGACAGACCGTTCCATTCAGGGCTGAAAAAACTTTTTGGATCTTCTTTTTTCTGTGACAGTACTGTGACAGCGGCTGTGATATCCTTTACGCGTCACCGGGACAAACGGTGACAGCATCAAAGAAAACAAACGATGTAAAGTTTAAGGAGGATACAAAAATGTTCAAGAAACTGATCGCCATCGCCCTGATCGTTATGAGCCTTTTCGCCCTGTGCATCCCCGCTTCCATGGCCGCCGGTACCAAGACCATGTATGTGAGCTGCCAGAACGGCGGGCCCCTCAATGTCCGCACCGCCCCCGACGCCTCGAAGAACAACGTGATCTGCCAGTACAAGTACGGTGACAGGATCACCGTGATCTCAAACGCGAAGAACGGCTGGTACGAGATCTCCTGCCCCAAAGCCAAGAACGGCATCGGTTACGTGATGGCCAAGTTCCTCTCCGCCAACAAGATCTCCGATGACCAGATCCAGAAGAAGGACATCGAGCGCCAGATGAATCACTACAGGAAGGTGGAGAGCTTCACCGTCGCCGCCCGTCCCTCCCATCCCGACACCGGTTGGGTGAACTTCCGCACCGCCCCCAACTCCTTCTCAGGCAGGATCACCACCCTGAAAAACGGCCAGATCCTCACCGTGATCGGTGAGACCCCGGACTGGTACAAGGCCGTCGACTCCGTCACCGGAAAAACCGGCTATGTCAGCAAAGCCTACGTGCAGAAGGTGTGACGAAAAAACAGCAGCCCCTGCAGGACACAAACGTCAAGAACGAACACGGGACGCAGACGCGCCCCGTGTTCGT
>CADCQZ010000129.1 GCA_902803675.1 uncultured Eubacteriales bacterium | reverse complement strand
TGGTGGTCTTCCCGGAGGAAGCCCATCTGCCCGGCATCACGGCGGACGCTGTGTGTCAGGTCAAAAAGGCCGTGGTGAAAGTGCCCGTGTGATCTTTTAAGACCGCGGGATAAGGAAAGACCGGCGGCGCGGAGTTCTTCCGCGCCGCCGGTCTTTCCTTATCTGTTATCCCGATCCTCCGTCAGGCCGCGTTCACCGGCCCTTATATATTTCCAGGATAGACGTATTTCAGGTGCCGCCGGGCGATCCCGGTCAAATGAAGGATCCTGCCGATATCCGTCGGCCCCCGGTCCGTCATGCGGTGCCGGGGGAAGAACCTGGTGATGTGCAGGGGGATCTCACGGCCCTCCTTTCCGCCGTACACGTCCGTGAGGTCCGCGATCCAGCCGCTCAAGCTGTCCATCTCCCCGTCACTGTCGTTCTCCCCGGGCACGATCAGCGTGGTCAGCTCCACATGGCAGTTTTTCACCGCCTCGCGGATGAAGGTCTTCGTCATTGCCAGGTCTCCTTTGAGCACCTCCCGGTAGTACCTTTCCGTGAAGCCCTTCAGGTCGATGTTCATGGCGTCGATATAAGGGGCCAGGGCCTCAAGCACCGTCAGGGACGCGGTGCCGTTGGTCACCAGCACGGTCTTGAGGCCTTTTTCCCGGCAGATCCCCGCCGTGTCCAGCACGTACTCATAGTTCACCAGGGGCTCGTTGTAGGTGAAGGCGATCCCGATATTGCCCCGCGGCCGGAGCCTGTCGGCCAGGTCCGCCAGCTGCGCGGGGGACATGTCCTCCGTGTCCGAACGGAACGTCCCCCCGGGCCCCGGCTGGGCGATACCGTGGTTCTGGCAGAAGGGGCACTTCAGATTGCACCCCAGGCTGCCCGCGGACAGGATCAGGCTGCCGGGATGGAAGCGCGCGAGGGGCTTTTTTTCGATGGGGTCCAGGGCCAGGGAGGATATCTTCCCGTAATACACGGGCACCACGGCCCCGTCCTTTTCCCGCCTGGCCGCGCAGGCGCCCGTCTGCCCGTCTTTGAGGTCACAGTGCCTGAAGCACACCGCGCATACCGCCATGCTGCGTCCCTCCCTCAAGTCAGCGGTGCCGCGTCACTTCGAACCGTTCCAGGGATACTTTCTCCCCGGGGCCGATGCCGGCCTTGCGCCGGGCGATGGCGATCTGGTCCTTCACCGTGTCCACGCCGTCAAGGTCCGGCAGCAGCAGGCCCCGCCTGTTCCCTTTCGTCACGATGACGCCGTACTTTTTCACGTCCAGCTCCTCTTCGCTTTCGATCTTTTCCGGCTTTGAGAGCACGTCCACGCTGATCTCCAGCCAGTCAAGCTCCTCCGGCGCGATGGGCTCGAACCGCGGATCGACTTGCGCCGCGCTCACGGCGTTGGCGATGATCTCGGCGGCCACGTTTTCCCTTGTGGGCAGGAACGTGCCGATGCAGCCCCTCAGGCGGCCGAATTTATGGATGGACACGAAGGTCCCGGCCCGGGTATCCCTCATCTCATCGGGGACCCATTCCGGCACCCGGGGCGTTTTTCCTTCCTTCACGATCATTTCCACGGTCTCCCGGGCCAGGCGCGCCCAGGGGTCCTCGCGCCGCCGCCGGTCATTAAGCTCCCTGCGCTCCTCCTCCTGATAAAGCCTCAGGAATTCTCTGCCCCGGGACCTGTTCCCCGGCCGGAAGGCGCAGATGCCGTACCCCACGCCGGTCACGTCCTCATGGGAGTAAACCTCCGCTTCCGCTTCCCTTCCGTCCAGGGCGCCGGCCATGATCACGAAGGACCGGTGACCGCACTCCGCCGCTTTGTCGCAGAAGCTCTCGTCAAAGCGGAGCATCTCCCCGAAAGCGGCCCGGGAAGAAACGTCCATGATCCTCGCGTCGTATTCCGGGCCCTCTTTTATAAAGCCGTAGGGGCCGTAGGGCTGCAGTTTGTGGGACAGGTCCCCGCTGGCCACGAACACCGCCCGGCGCCCGGTCCTTTCCACCGCTTCCTGTATCAGCTGTCCCAGGGCGTAATGGTCCGTCAGCGGCAGCCCGGAAAGCCCGATGCGCACCAGCTTGAAGTCCCGGATATATTTTTCGATAAACCACAGGGGCACCATGGTGCCGTGATCCAGCTTCCGGTCCCGTTCTCCCTCGGTGCCTGCCGGGAAGCCCCTTTCTCCGGCCAGGTCCGCGATCATATGGACCAGGTCGGTGTCATACGTTTCCCTGAAAGTGACCCGGGGAGCGCCGAAGGCGGAGAAGTCGCCGGCGGCTCCGCTGCCCGGGGAGATGTGGAACCAGTCGGCGTACATCACCGCGTGGGGGCTGGTCACGATGATCGTTTCCGGCTTCAGTGCGGCGATCTCCTGCGCCGCGCGCTCGTAGGCGCGGATCGTTTTTTCTATCTGCTTTTCGCCGCCCCGGCCCACTTCGGGCACGATGAGGGGCGGATGGGGCACCATGAACGCACCTGTGATCGGCATATTTCCTCCTTGCGCTTTGTGAGCGTCATGATCGGTATTTTTTCGTCGTCCCGCCTGATGATTATACCCGAAACTGAATGAAAACACAATTCCATGCGGCCGGATACTTGAGTTCCGGGCCGCTCCGGCGTATAATAAGTTCCAACAAATGTTTGCGCGATATCCCATGTCAAGGAGGCACTCATATGCAGCGCCGCATCACCGAGCCGGGCCCCCTCCATGATGAGTCGGGCCGCCTGATCGAGACGGGCTACGCTACGTCCCTTATCCGGACTTATGACCGCTCCCGGGTGAAGGCTTCCCGGCTGAGGCTCAAGGAGTGGGATTATTACTGCGTCTGCTCGGATCAGTTCGCTTTCGCCCTCACCGTGGCCCACAACGGGTATATGACCATGGACTCGATCTCCCTGATAGACTTTGAAAGCAATTCCCAGCAGACGACATCCAAAATGTATCTGCCCCCGTTCTCGAAGCGGGACCTGCCCCCCACCAGCGCCTCGGGGGATGTCCGCGTCCGGGGAAAGGGATACTCCATCGCCTTTGAGAACGACGGCGTCACCAGGAGACTGTGCGGCCGCATGGCGGATCTCGCCGGCGGGAAGCCCGTGAGCTTCGATATCAGGCTTTCGGACGCGCCGGAGGAGTCCATGGTCATCGTCACGCCCTTTTTGGACGCGCCCAGGGCCTTTTACTACAATCAGAAGATCAACTGCATGCGCGCGAGCGGCTTCATCCAATGCGGGGACCGGTCCTATGTCTGCGAACCGGACCGGGCCTTCGCCGTGCTGGACTGGGGCCGGGGCGTGTGGACCTACGACAACACCTGGTACTGGGGCTCCGCGTCGGGGCTTGTGGACGGCGTGCCCTTCGGTTTCAATATCGGTTACGGCTTCGGGGACACTTCCGCCGCCACCGAGAACGTGCTCATTTATAAAGGCCGTGTCCACAAGCTCAGCCGGGTCACTTTCCATATTCCGGAGAAGGACGGCCGGGAGGTCTACCTCGCGCCCTGGCGGTTCACCAGCGATGATGGGCGCTTCGAGATGGACTTCGAGCCCATCCTGGACCGCAGCGCGGATATCGACCTGAAGATCATCTGCTCCAAACAGCACCAGGTCTTCGGCCGGTTCACGGGCACGGCGGTGCTGGATGACGGCGTCAGGCTCAACATCAGGGGCCTGACAGGCTTTGCCGAGAAGGTGCGCAACAAGTGGTGATGACCGGCGGCGCCGGTCCAAAACGGGATACCATCATGGGAAAGGAGCGTGTGAACATGCTTAAAAAAGGCGGAAAACTCCTGGCGGTCTTTCTGGTGCTGGCCCTGATGCTGCCCGGCCTCGCGCCGGCCTTCGCTCAGGGGAGCGCGAGGACCCTGACGCTTTACTGGACCAGCCCGGACACGGATTACGACAAATGCGACGTGTGGATATGGTATCCGGGGAAGGACGGCAGCGGGCATCTGTTCGAGCCCTGCGATTACGGCGTGAAATGTACGGTGGAGGTGCCTGAAGACGTGCAGGAAGTGGGATTTATCGTCCGGAAGGACTGCTCCGCGCCCGGCGGCAGCTCCTGGGGCAGCGCGACGAAGGATTATCAGGATGACCGCTTCGCCGTCATGACGAGCGCGCGTACGGAGATTTACCTGCAGCCGGAGGACGGCATGCAGTACACCAGCCCGGACGGGGGCGTGACCCTCCTGCCCATCCGGGTCTTCCAGATGGCGGGCATCGTCGCGCCAAACCAGATCCGCTACTTCATCAGCCCGGCCGTGAGGATCACGGACCTGGATATGGTGAAGGTGTATCTGGACGGGCAGCGCATCAGGGTGGCGAGCCTCTCCAGCCTCAACAATGAGGTGATCACCGGCGTGATCACTCTGGAGGAGGAGATGGACCCGGCGAAGATCTACACCGTGGAGATCGAAGGTTTCGGGCAGGCCGCGGCCGTGCCCACGGATCTGTTCGACAGCCCGGATTTCGTCTCCCGCTATACCTACGACGGGGACGACCTGGGCGCGGTGATCGTCGGGGATAAAACGGTGTTCAAGGTGTGGGCGCCCACGGCTTCCGCCGTAACGCTCAACCTGTTTGAGAGCGGCGACGGCGCCGGGGCTTATGAGACACTGCCCATGGAACGGGCGGACAAGGGCGTATGGCAGGCGGAGGCCGCCTGCGGCCACGGTACCTACTACACCTATTCCGTCACCACGGCCTACGGCACCCAGGAAGCGGTGGACCCCTACGCCCGCGCGGTGGGCGTCAACGGCGACCGGGGCATGGTCATCGATCTGAGAGCCACCGATCCCGAGGGCTTCCGGGATGAAGCATTCGATCCCGGCATCGCCTCCTACGAGGACGCGGTGATCTGGGAGGTCCACGTGCGGGATTTCTCCAACCGCCTCAAGGGCTCACAGTATCCCGGGAAATACCTGGCCTTCACCGAGACCGGCCTTAAAAACGCCTCGGGCCTTCCCGCCGGGGTGGACTACCTGAAGGATCTGGGCGTCACCCATATCCATCTGCAGCCGGTGTATGACTACGCCACGGTGGATGAGACGGGCGCCGGCGCCCAATTCAACTGGGGCTACGATCCCAAGAACTACAACGCCCCCGAGGGCAGCTATTCCACGGACCCGTATCACGGCGAGACACGCGTCCGGGAGTTCAAGCAGATGGTGCAGGCCCTGCATGAGAACGGCCTGGCCGTGGTGATGGACGTGGCCTACAACCACACCTATGCCCTGGACTCCAACCTGAACCGGATCGTGCCCTATTACTACTACCGCTACAACGGTGACGGCACGGCGGCCAACGGCAGCGGCTGCGGCAACGAGACCGCCTCCAACCGGGTCATGTGCCGCAAATACATCGTGGATTCCGTGCGCTACTGGGCCGAGGAGTACCGTTTGGACGGCTTCCGGTTCGACCTGATGGCCCTCCATGATGTCCAGACCATGCAGGCGGTGGAGGAAGCCGTGCACGCGGTGGATCCCAAGGCCCTGATCTACGGCGAGGGCTGGACCGGCGGCACCACGCCCCTGAGGGACAATTTCAAGGCCAGCCAGGCGAACATCAAGCAGATCACCGCCACGGGGGACGGCATCGGTTCCGTGGCCGTGTTCAACGACGCGATCAGGGACGGCCTCAAGGGCAGCGTGTTCGATCCCAAGGACGCGGGCTACGCCAACGGCAAGGCCAGCCAGTTCAACGCCCAGAAGGTCATCTTCGGCCTTCAGGGCGGCCAGAAGGGCAAGGGCGCTTCCTGGAGCGTGAAGAACGCTATGGTGGTCAACTACGTGTCCTCTCACGACAACAACACCCTGTGGGACAAGCTGCTTCTGACGAACCCGGACGCGCCGGAGGCGGACCGCCTGGCGATGCAGCGCCTGTGCGCCGCCGCGGTGCTCCTGGGACGGGGCACGCCCTTCTTCCTGGCGGGCGAGGAGATGCTGCGCACCAAGGATGGGGACTCCAACAGCTACGCCTCTTCCGATGAGGTCAACAATATCGACTGGGACGCTCTCGTCCCGGGCAGCGCCGCCGAGGCTATGGCGGAGTACTACAAAGGCCTGATCGCCCTGAGAAAGTCCCGCGCCTACCTCACCTCCGGCGATGTCCCCGCCTGCGAGATCCTCAAAAACTTGGAGATCGCCGTGACCTGGTCCGAAGGGGAGACCCCCCTGGCGTACGCCGTGTTCAATCCCCGGGATACCGCCCTTGAGATCGAAGTGCCCGAGGGCTTCGGCCCCTGCCGCGTCCTTATGCAGGGCGATGCGGTCACTTTGGAGGGCGTTCCCTGTGAGGGCAGCCTCACCGCGGCGCCCCGCAGCGTCACCCTGATCGAGAGGATCCCCGACTAAACTTCAGACCGCCCGGGAGGGATCAAAGCATGCTCAGATACGTCATCGTCGGCTCGGGCTACCGGGCGGAATACTTCGGCCGTATCGCGCGCACCTACCCGGACCTGTTCGGGGCCATGTTCCTGTGCAGGTCCCGGGAGAAGGCCGGGCTGATGACCGCGCGCACCGGCGCCCCCGCGGTGACGGACGAGGATGAGTGCCTCGCCTTCCGGCCGGACTTTGCCGTCATCGCCGTGGACCGGGGGCACATGGCCGAGGTGATCGCCCGCTGGGCGGAAAAGGGCCTGCCCCTGGTGACGGAGACCCCCGTGGGCGAGACCATGGATCAGCTCAGGGCCGTATGGGCCCTGGGCGCGGGCGGCGCGAAGATCGTGAGCTGCGAGCAGTACTTCCGCCAGCCCATCCTTTTGTCGGGCCTTGCGGCCGTGGAGGAGGGCCTCATCGGTACGCCCTCCTCCCTCTACATTTCTCTTCTTCACGACTACCATGCCGCCAGTGTCATCCGCAGGGCCCTTCAGGTCCCCGTGGGGGAGGCCTTCACGGTCATGGGCGCGGCGCGGCAGAACACCGTCATCCGGACGGATTCCCGTACCGGCGCCATCCTGGACGGGAGCCGGGCCGCGGCGGAAAGGATGACCGCGCTGATATCCTTCGATTCGGGGAAAAGCGCGGTGTACGATTTCAGCCCCGTCCAGTACCGCTCCTTCATCCGCTCAAGGCACCTGGTGGTCCGGGGGGACCGGGGCGAATGGAGCGACACTTCGGTGAGCTTCGCGGACGGGGCCGGTGTGCCGCGCAAACTGTTCCTCACCCCCGAGATCCCGGAAAAGTACCGCTGCCTGGACACCCAGGCCCTCCGGGACCGGCGGCGGGGCTGGCAGCATGAGCTGATGCCCGACACGGTGCAGGACGAGTTCGCCATCGCCAGCATGCTCCTTGATATGGGCGGATACCTGACGGGCGGGCCTTCTCCCTATCCTCTTGAGGACGCCCTGGAGGACGCGTATTTCTGGTGCCAGTTGAAACAGGCGGCTTTGAGCCCCTTCCGACCGATCCGTTCCGAAAGGATGCCGTGGCAT
>CADCQZ010000128.1 GCA_902803675.1 uncultured Eubacteriales bacterium | reverse complement strand
TGCAGCTGCTCCGCCGCCCGGGTCATGTTCTCCTCCCTGGCGACGGCGAGAAAATAGCGCAGGTTCCTGATCTCCATGGTACCCTCCGAGAAATGCCGATTTGGAATATCGCGATATTCATTATAACCATTAGCGTGATCGACCGCAAGATGTTATGATGGTCCTGCCCGGGGACCGAAAAGGAGCCGAACACCTGACCGCCGGATGAAAGGGAGGACAAAGATCATGATGGCTACGGAAGAACTCACACTGACCGGGGAGTGGGACAAGACCTTTCCCCCGAGCGATCGGGTGTTTCACCGCAAGGTGACCTTCGCTAACCATTTCGGCATCACCCTGGCGGCGGATCTGTACACGCCGAAAAACGCGGAAGGCAGGCTCCCCGCCATCGCGGTGTGCGGCCCCTTCGGCGCCTGCAAGGAGCAGGCCTCCGGGCTGTACGCCCAGGAGATGGCGGAGCGGGGCTTCCTCACCGTCGCCTTCGATCCGTCTTTCACCGGCGAGTCCGGCGGCTTCCCCCGGGCGATGCACTCCCCGGATATCGACGTGGAGGACTTCCAGGCGGCGGTGGACTTCCTGTCGGTGCAGGACAACGCGGATCCGGAGCGCGTCGGCATCATCGGCATCTGCGGCTGGGGCGGCATGGCCCTGCAGACGGCCTGTATCGACACCCGCGTGAAAGCCTCGGTCATCTCCACGATGTATGACATGTCCCGCGTGGCCGGGAACGGGTATTTCGATTCGGCCGACAGCAAAGAAGCCCGTCGGGCGGCCCGCAGAGCGGTCAACGCGCAGCGTACCGAGGACTTCCGGTCCGGGAATTATTTGAGGGCCGGCGGCGTTACAGATCCCCTGCCGGAGGACGCGCCTTTCTTCGTGAAGGACTACTACGACTATTACAAGACGAAGCGCGGATACCATCCCCGCTCCCTGAACTCCAATGACGGCTGGGCCGCGACCGCGGGGACCTCCCTGATGAACACCCGCCTGTTCACCTACGCCGGGGAGATCGAAAGCGCCGTACTGATGATCCACGGCGAAAAGGCCCACTCCTGCTATATGAGCCGGGACGCGTTCAGGCTGCTGAAGGGGGACAACAAGGAGCTGGTCATCATCCCCGGCGCGGTACACACCGACCTGTACGACAGGAAGGACATCATCCCCTTTGACCGGATGGAGAGCTTTTTCGGGAGGTATCTCAAATGATGAAAACTTTGGCCGCGCTCTGCGCCGTGGTGCTGTTGTGCTGTGCCGGCTTGACGGGCCTGGCGGAAGGAACGGAGGAGGAACAGATGGGTATGAAGATGTGGATCGGGGAGACCCCCGTGGAAGTGGAGTGGGAAAACAACGATGCCGTGGAGGCGCTTAAAAGCCTTGCCGCCGGCGGCCTCACCGTCACGATGAGCATGTACGGCGGGTTCGAGCAGGTGGGCCCCCTCGGGCAGAGCCTGCCCAATGATGATGAGCGCACCGTCACGGTCTCCGGCGACATCGTGCTCTACGCCGGCGATCAGATCGTGGTGTTCTACGGGTCCAACACCTGGGCTTACACCCGTCTGGGACATATCACCGACAAGACCCCGGAGGAGATGCGGGATCTGCTGGGCCGCGGTGACGTGATCATCACGATCAGCGCCGAGTGAGATCGGGACGAGGGAAAAGGAGCGCGTGATATGAGCAGAGTACTTGTGATCACCGCGAGCCTCCGGGCAAAGAGCAATTCGGATATCCTGGCGGACCGAATGCTGTCCGGAGCGGCGGACGCGGGCCATCAGGCGGAAAAGATCAGCCTGAAGGGCAAAACCATCCATTTCTGCACCGGCTGCCTCAGCTGCCAGAAGACCCAAAGGTGCGCGCTGAAGGATGATGCCGCTATGATCGCCGAAAAGGTGAGGGAGGCGGACACCCTGGTGTTCGTGACGCCGATCTACTACTATGAGATGAGCGGGCAGATGAAGACGCTGCTGGACCGGCTCAATCCCCTTTATGCCGCGGACTATTCTTTCCGCCGGGTGTATATGCTCTCCGTGGCCGCCGAGGACGAGGCCTTCGTGCCGGAACGGGCCGTCAGCGGCCTGCGGGGCTGGGTGGACTGCTTTGAAAAGGCGGAGTTTTCGGGCTCGCTGTTCTGCGGCGGCCTCACCGGCGCCGGGGAAGCCGCCGGGAATGAGGCGGCTCTTGAAAGAGCGTATCAGTTCGGCAGGGCCCTCTGAGTGACCTCGCTTCCCGATCGACGACGGATCCGGCATGATCTCACCCTCGGCAGACGGGAACACGGGGAGCGGCGGATATCAAACCTCCCCGCCGTTGAGGAACATGGCCAGGCTCTTCACCGCTTCCGCCGCCGAAGGATCCTCGGCGGCGGGCAGGGTATCGGTCCTGAGGCTCATGACCGGGGGATGGAAAAGCCTGACGTTGATCATCCTCAGCAGTCCTTCGGCGGTGGAGAGGGCCTTTTGGGGGTCCCCGTCGCCCCCGCCCGTCAGGATCACGCCGCCCCGCTTGATCCTGATCCCCGTTTCCTCGTGCCGGAAACGGCGGGCGCAGTAATAGGTCTGGAACCGGCTCGCCACGGTGAGCAGCGGGCCCGTCAGCTCGGAGAACCAGACGGGGGAGGCGATGACGGCGTTATCGCATGTCCGGATGACCGCATCCAGGTCCTCCATGCCGTCCCTAATGGCGCAGCCGGGCATCTTCCGGCAGCGCCGGCAGTCGGCGCAGGGCGCGATGCCCGCGGAGCAGCAGTCGATGACGAACACCTCGCCCGTCAGTTCTCCCGTCAGCGCCCGGATAAGCTTGGCGGTGTCCCCGTTTTTCCGGGGGGAGCCGTTCAGGATCAGGGTCTTTTTCCGGGCACTGTCGCTCATGGCGTTCCCTCCTCCGTCCCTCCCCAGGCCAGCAGGTGCCCCAGGGGCGTTCTGAACCCGACGGCCCGGTACAGGTTTGTGTCGCAGTCGGCGCAGCCAACGGTCATGGTCTTTACCCCGCTTGCCTCAAAGGCGG
>CADCQZ010000127.1 GCA_902803675.1 uncultured Eubacteriales bacterium | reverse complement strand
AGGCGGCGCCCTTTTGTCCACGGGCGAAAAGCAGCTGATCTCCTTCGCCAGGGCGATCCTGGCGGACCCGGTGATATTCGTGCTGGACGAGGCCACCTCATCGGTGGATACGGATACCGAACGCATCATCCAGGAAGCCATCACCCACGTGCTCAGCGGCCGCACCGCCTTCATCATCGCCCACCGCCTGTCCACCATCCGCAACGCCGACCAGATCCTGTACATCGATGACGGGCGCATCCTGGAGCAGGGACGTCATGAAGAGCTGATGCGTCTGAAAGGGAAGTACTATCAGCTCTACACCAGCCAGTTCGCGCTGGAGAGCACCCTCGAAGCCCTGAAAGGATCCAATGACGAAGGGAGGATATCATGAGCCACTTTTTCGCGCAGACGGAAAACGGCATCGCGTACCTGACGGAGGAAGACCTGTACCACGCGGAAAAGTCCCTGCGGCTCAAGCCAGGTGAGAGCATCACCCTGGCGGCCGACGGAAAGAAGTATGCCGCGAAGTTCGACCCCGCCAACCGTTACATCCTTTCCGAGCTTCTGCCCGATCCCGAGCCGGACCTTCAGGTGACCCTGTTCCAGGGGATCCCCAAGGGGGACAAGATGGAGACCATCGTCCAGGCCGCGACCCAGTGCGGCGTTTATTCCGTCGTGCCGGTGCTGTTCAGGCGCTGTGTGTCCCAGTGGGATGAAAAGAGCGCCGCAAAAAAGACCGCCCGGCTCCAGAAGATCGCCCTGGAAGCGGCCAAGCAATCCGGGCGCTGCGTAGTCCCCGGGATCGGGACGCCGGTGAGCCCCGAGGCCATCCCCGTCGATCGCTTCGACGCCGTGCTCATGCCCTGGGAGGAGAGCGCCCGGCAGGGACAGGAGGGCCTGAGGGCCTGGTGGAACACCCTGGCGGTCCCGCCGCGCACCGCGGCGCTGATCATCGGCCCCGAGGGCGGCATAGACGAAGCGGAGGCGCACGCCCTCACGGGCCGGGGCGCCGTGCCCGTCAGTTTGGGGAAACGGATCTTTAGGACCGAGACAGCGGGCTTCGCCGCCCTCGCGGCTTTGATGCTGCTCAGCGGCGATCTTGAATAAACTTTCAGCACATCTGCATAAAATTGCGTTATGCCCTTGACTTTACCGGTCATTCGATGCATAATATACACACGCTTTGCGTATTTTAACTGTTGGAGGGCTTTATGGACAAGCAGGAGATCAAAAAAGCGGTACTGAGCTACTCGGGCGGGCTGGACACGTCCATCATCATTCCCTGGCTGAAGGAGAACTACAACTGCGAAGTGATCGCCGTCTGCGGCAATGTGGGCCAGACGGGCGAACTGGACGGGCTGAAGGAAAAGGCGCTGAAGACCGGTGCCTGTGAATACATCGAAATGGACCTCCGCGAGGAATACGTCAACGACTACATCATCCCCACCATGCAGGCGGGCGCCGCCTACGAGGGGTATCTGCTGGGCACCAGCACCGCCCGTCCCTGCATCGCCAAGGGGCTGGTGAAGATCGCCCTGGAAAAGAACGCCGACGCCATCGTGCACGGCTGCACCGGAAAGGGCAACGACCAAGTGCGCTTTGAGCTGGCCATCAGGCATTTCGCCCCGGACATGAAGATCATCGCCCCCTGGCGGGAGTGGAGCATCCAGTCCCGGGACGAGGAGATCGACTACGCCGAGGCGCGGCAGATCCCGCTGAAGATCAGCCGGGAGACCAACTACTCCAAGGACAAGAACCTGTGGCACCTGAGCCATGAGGGCCTGGATCTGGAAGATCCGGCCAACATGCCGCAGTACGGCAAAAAGGGCTTCCTGGAGATGGGCGTATCCCCCATGGACGCCCCCGACGAGCCGGCCTTCATCACTCTCGGGTTCGAAAAAGGCGTCCCGGTGAGCCTGGACGGCGAGAGCCTCTCCCCCTATGAGATCATCCTGAAGCTGAACGAGATCGGCGGCAAAAACGGCATCGGCATCCTGGACCTGGTGGAGAACCGGCTGGTGGGCATGAAGAGCCGCGGCGTATACGAGACTCCCGGCGGCACCATCCTGTACAAAGCCCATGAGCTGCTGGAGTCCATCTGTCTGGACAAGGCGACGGCCCATGAAAAGCAGCGGCTCGCGGTCACCTTCGGCGAGCTTGTGTACAACGGCCAGTGGTTCACGCCCCTGAGGGAAGCGCTCACCGCTTTCGTCGAGAAGACTCAGGAGCACGTGACCGGTTCCGTCAAAATGATGCTCTACAAGGGCAATATCCTGCCCGCCTCCCTGAAGAGCCCCTACAGCCTGTACAGTGAGGAGATCGCCACCTTCGGCGAGAGCAATTACAACCAGAAGGACGCGGAAGGATTCATCAAGCTGTTTGGGCTGCCCATCCAGGTGCAGTCCATGCTGGGAAAGCAGGGTCAGTGATGGCAAAGCTGTGGGCCGGCAGGAACGCCGGCGAGACGGACCTGATCGCGGATAAATTCAATTCCTCCATCGCCGTGGATCAGCGCATGATCCATGAGGATATTGAGGGCAGCATGGCGCACGCCCGGATGCTCGCCCGCCAGGGCATCATCTCCGGGGAGGACTGCGCCCTGATCCTGAAGGGCCTTGAGAGCATCCTGAAGGACATCGATGACGGCATGCCCGTGGATGAGACCGCGGAAGACGTGCACATGTTCGTGGAGGCCGAGCT